>JBDTSN010000319.1:0-4011 GCA_039931145.1 Burkholderiales bacterium
ATCCTGTGCAGGAAGGGCAAGGCCGAAGAAGCCCTGAACTGGCTGCGCGCGATCATGGGCAAGCTGAAGTTGACGGTCAACGAAGACAAGACACGAATCTGCAAGGTCCCGGCAGGGCAGTTCGACTTCCTGGGATTTACCTTCGGTCGGCTGTATTCGCCCACGACAGGCAAAGCCTATCTGGGCATGCGGCCATCGAAGAAGAGCATCCGACGCATGGTCGAGAAGGTCCACGACCTGACCGACCTGAACACGGTGTGGCAAGAGACCACGGAGAAGGTGGGCAAGGTGAACCGCGCGTTGCGCGGCTGGGCGAACTACTTCAGTGTGGGCACGACCAGCGGGGCATACCGTGCGCTCGACAACTACACCGCTCCGCGGTTGCGTCGGTGGCTACGCAACAAGTACAAACTCAGGAACCGCAGGGGCGGGAGCTATCCACTCTCGCACCTGTACGGGCATATCGGGCTCGTGAGACTGACTGCGCTTGGGCGTGGCGTGGCGTGGACGAAGGCGTGAGGTCTTGTCCGAGAGCCGGATGCGGGAAATCTGCACGTCCGGTTCGATGAGGGGAATGTGGAAACGGAGCTACGGCGAGGTTACTCGGGCACCGCCAAACGAAAGAGGCGGCAACAGACAAACCGGACCTACTGCCACCGCGCCACATTCCTACTCTACCGTAAGGCGATACCGGGCTGGCGCCACCGAATGTCGGGGGTGAGCCTTGAGCTGTCGATCAGGCCCGCTCGAGCCAGGGCGCGCTCATGGTCGCAGGCCGCTTGTCTGAAACATATTGCGGCTACACGCACGGCGGCGCCAGCGCTGCGCTTCGCTTCTTCAGGTTCGCTTCGCGAACACGAGCCTGCGCCGGATCGGGGCCGGGTTTTGCGTCACATCGTTTCGGCGAACAATTCCCTGCCGATCAGCATGCGCCTTATCTCCGAAGTGCCTGCCCCAATCTCATACAACTTCGCGTCGCGCCAGAGGCGGCCGAGGGGGTATTCGTTGATGTAGCCGTTGCCGCCGAAGATCTGGATGCCCTCGCCCGCCATCCAGGTCGCTTTTTCGGCGCACCACAGGATGACGCTCGCGCAATCCTTGCGCACCTGGCGCACGTGCTCGGCGCCGAGCAGGTCAAGGTTCTTGCCCACCGTGTAGCAAAACGCCCGGCCCGCCTGAAGCACGGTGTACATGTCGGCGACCTTGCCCTGGATGAGCTGGAATTCGCCGATGCTCTGGCCGAATTGCTTGCGGTCGTGGGTGTAAGGCACGACGTTGTCCATCACCGCCTGCATGATGCCGATCGGCCCGGCGGCGAGTACCGCGCGTTCGTAGTCGAGCCCGCTCATCAGCACCCTGGCGCCGCCGCCAACGCTGCCGAGCACGTTTTCCGCCGGCACCTCGACGTTGTTGAACACCATCTCGCCGGTATGGCTGCCGCGCATGCCGAGCTTGTCGAGCTTCTGTGCGGTCGAAAAGCCCTTCATCCCCTTCTCGACGATGAATGCAGTCACGCCGCGCGCACCCATCTGCGGGTCGGACTTCGCATAGACGACCATCGTGTCGGCGTCCGGGCCGTTCGTGATCCACATCTTCGTGCCGTTGAGCAGGTAGTGGCCGCCCTTGTCTTCGGCCTTGAGCTTCATCGAGATCACGTCCGATCCCGCGCCCGACTCACTCATCGCGAGGGCGCCGACGTGCTCGCCGCTGACGAGCTTGGGCAGGTACTTCTTGCGCTGCGCATCGCTGCCGTTGCGCCGGATCTGGTTCACGCACAGGTTGCTGTGCGCGCCGTACGAGAGGCCGACCGAAGCGCTCGCGCGGCTGATCTCCTCCATCGCGATCATGTGCGCCAGGTAGCCCATGCCGGCGCCGCCGTACTCGTCGCCGACAGTGATGCCAAGCACGCCTATCGCACCCATCTTCTGCCACAAGTCCATCGGGAACTGATCCGACACATCGATCTCGGCCGCGCGCGGCGCGATCTCGGCCTCGGCAAAGGCGCGCACCGCGTCGCGCAGCGCGTCGATGTCCTCGCCGAGTTGAAAGTCAAGGCCGGGCAGGTTCATGGTGTGACTCCTGTGTTGTAGATGTGTCGTGATGTGGTCAGTGGCGCAGCGACTCGCGGCCGCGCACCGCCATCACTGTCGCCGTCATCGTCGCGACGAGCTTAACGTTTGCGCCGTCGTCATCGCTCTGCAACGCGCGTCCGTCGACGACGCTGATCGTACGGCCGGGCTTGATGACCACGCCTTCGAGCCGGAAGCGTGGCCCGCGCGCCGGCGCGAGCAGGTTGATCTTGAACTCGATCGTCAGCACCGCCGCATCATCGGGCATGAGCGTGAACGCAGCGTAGCCGCAGGCTGAATCGAGCGCGGCGGCGACGATGCCGGCGTGCAGGAAACCGTGCTGCTGCGTGAGCTCGGCGCGATGTTCCATCAACAGTTCGACGCGCCCGGCGCCGATCGCCCCCAGACGCGCACCGAGCGTCGTCATCGCCGCCTGGCGCGCGAACGACTCGCGCACGCGTTGCTCGAAGCCCGGGTGGGCGGCCATCGGTGCGTGCGGCAGCGAAGTCATCGATGTTTCCCTGCTTTCCGGCGACAGGCCGTGGCACCGGCCGTTGGATCGCCATAGGTGACGCGGCGCGTCGACGCGGCATGGCGGGCGCCATCCAGCGTGCTTCGTTCGGCTCGAGGATCATCGCTACACTGGATTGACGTTGACATTCAAGTGCCCCAAGGCAACCTAGGCGGTTGCCGCCCCCGAAAAGAGCGCGACAACTCTGGTTCGGCGTGGCGGTTGTCGCGAACGAGAAGTCTAACAATGGCTAACCCCAGAGAAGCAGAACTCGGCTACCCGCTCGGCGATACATTGCCCGCCCTCGGCGAAGCGATCGAAGTCGCATCCGGCGTGCGCTGGGTGCGCATGCTGCTGCCCTTCGCGCTCGACCACATCAACCTGTGGCTGCTGCGCGACCGGCAGGATGGCGTCGAAGGCTGGACGATCGTCGATTGCGGCATCGCCAATGCGGCGACGATCGCGGCCTGGGAGCAGGTGTTCGCAACCCGGCTCGACGGCCTGCCGGTGCTGCGCGTCGTCGTCACCCACATGCACCCCGACCACATGGGCCTCGCGCACTGGCTGACGCAGCGCTGGAGCGTGGATGGCCGAGATTGCCGGCTCTGGATCAGCGCGACCGACTACAGCACCGCGCGCCTCGCCAGCGCAAGCACGATGACCTTTGGCGGCGAACTTGCAGCTGCGCACTTCATGCGCCACGGCCTCACCGATCCGGAATCGATCGCCAAGGTGCGCGCGCGGACGAGCTATTACGCGTCGATGGTGCCCGCCGTGCCGGAGCGCTTCCGGCGCCTGATGGACGGCAACCAGCTCAACATCGGTGGGCACGAGTGGCGCTGCATTGCCGGCTACGGGCACGCGCCCGAGCACATGGCGCTGTACTGCCCCGATCTCGGCGTGCTGATCTCGGGCGACATGGTGCTGCCGCGCATCTCGACCAACGTGATGGTGATCGACCTCGAGCCGGAGGCCGACCCGCTGACGCTGTACCTCGATTCGATCGAGCGCTTCCGCAAACTGCCCGAATCGACGCTCGTATTGCCCTCGCATGGCCGGCCGTTCACCGGCCTGCAGCGCCGCATCGACCAGCTGCGCGAACATCATGACGACCGCTTCGCCGAGGTGCTCGTGGCCTGCGCCGAAAAGCCCCACAGCGCAGCGGAGATCGTGCCGATCCTGTTCAAGCGCCCGCTCGATCTGCATCAGCTCACTTTCGCGATGGGCGAGGCGATCGCCCATCTGCACGGGCTGTGGTTCGCGGGCAAGCTCAAACGCGTGGCAGGCGCGGACGGCGTGTTTCGCTTCGCGCCGGCTTGACCAAGCGCTACGCGGCTGGCACGGGGCGATCGACTCCCCGCGGGCACGAATGCTCGAGCCGGCGACAGCATCCACTTGCCAACCGGCATGCGGGGAGTCACAGGGTCGACC
>JBDTSN010000320.1:0-4005 GCA_039931145.1 Burkholderiales bacterium
CGTCCGGCGTCATCGGCCGCAGGCCGCACCAGAACTCGGCGCGCGACACGTCGCCACCGGCGGGGAACAGATCCGTCACGACGTGCTCGAGCGTGCGGCGCCGCGCGTCGTGCAGTTCGAGCGTGTAGCCGGCGAGCTCGGCCGTTCCGCCGACGCGGATACGGTCCCCGAGGCGCGTCACGGCAACCTTGTGCGTCTCGTCCATGACGGTCGATTCGGGTGCGCCGGTAGGGTCGGTGATCGGCACCGTGATCGAATAGCCTTTCACCGGATAGACCGGGATGCGGATGCCGAGCGGCTTCAGGAGCAACGGCGAATAGCTACCGAGGGCAAGCAGGTAGGCGTCCGCCTTCAACACACCGGCATCGGTGACGACACCATCGATCTTGCCGCCACCATGGCTCAGGCGTTCGATCGTGACGCCGTGGCGGAACTTGACGCCGCGCTCAGCGGCGAGCGCAGCGAGGGCCTGCGTGAACATGAAGCAGTCACCCGTCTCGTCGCCCGGCAGTTGCAGCCCGCCAGTGAATTTTTCCCGCGTGCGCGCGAGCGCCGGCTCGTGGCGAATGCAACCGTCCATGTCGAGCAACTCATAGGCGACGCCGTAGCGCTTCAGGATCGCGATGTCGGCCGCCGTCCCGTCGAGTTGCTGCTGCGTTCGAAACAACTGCAGCGTGCCCTGCATCCGCTCGTCGTAAGCAATGCCGGTCTGCGAGCGCAGATCGCGCAGGCAGTCGCGGCTGTATTCGGCCAGGCGCACCATGCGGCCCTTGTTGACCTCGTAGCGCGCCGCGGTGCAGTTGCGCAGCATCGCCAGGCCCCAGCGGACGAATTCGATATCAAGTTGCGGCCGGATGACGAGCGGGCGGTGGCGCATCAGCAGCCACTTGATCGCCTTCAGCGGCACGCCAGGCCCAGCCCAGGGGGACGAATAGCCGGGCGAGACCTCGCCCGCGTTCGCGTGGCTCGTCTCCAACCCCGCTTCTGGCTGGCGGTCGACGACGGTCACTTCGTGCCCTGCGAGGGCAAGCTCGTAGGCACACGAGACACCGATCACGCCGCTACCGAGAACAATCACCTTCATCTGCCGCGCTCCTGGAATTTTTTCCGGAGTGTACGGATACGCCGCCGGAGCTTGTTCGCAGCGTGTTCGCTGCTTGTTCCTTTTGGCGGCACCGCGCCTGCGCTTTCATCGCGCTGCGGCCACCAGCGTCCACAATCGAGTATCCGAGTGCGATTGCTTCAACCATGACATCTCTGCCACTTTTCATCGCCCCGGCGCACCACACCGACCCGGTGACGGCGCTGGCGCAGGTTCGCGCCATCTACGACACGAGCATCGCGCACCTGCGTGAGGCGCTGCACGCCTTCGTCAGCGGCGACGATCTGACGCAACCGGTGCGCGCCTGCTACCCGTTCGTGCGCGTCCACACCGACACCGTCGTGCGCGCCGATTCGCGCCTGAGCTACGGCTTTGTCTCCGGCCCGGGCACGTACGAGACGACGCTCACAAGGCCCGACCTGTTCGCCAACTACTACTTGGAGCAGTTCCGTCTGCTGCTGCGCAACCACCACGTTTCGCTCGAGGTCGGCACCAGCTCGCAGCCGATCCCTGTGCACTTCTCGTTCGCCGAGCACGACCACATCGAAGGCACGATGAGCACCGAGCGCAGGCTGTTGCTGCGCGACCGCTTCGATCTGCCCGATCTCGCAGCGATGGACGACGGCATCGCCAACGGTACGCACGAGCCGGAGCCGGGTGCGCCCAATCCGCTCGCGCTCTTCACCGCACCGCGGGTCGACTATTCGCTGCATCGTCTGCGCCATTACAGCGGCACGACGCCGGAGTACTTTCAGAATTTCATTCTGTTCACGAACTACCAGTTCTATATCGACGAGTTCGTGCGTCTCGGCCACGAGCGCATGGCCGACGCCGCGGGCGACTACAGCGCCTTCGTCGAGCCCGGCAACGTCGTCACGCGCCGGGCGGGTCTAGCCCCGATCCCCGGCGATGCGCTTGGCAATGCGCCGCCGCGTCTGCCACAGATGCCGGCCTACCACCTCGTGCGGCCCGACGGATTGGGCATCACGATGGTCAACATCGGCATCGGCCCGGCGAACGCGAAGACGATCACCGATCACATCGCCGTGCTGCGCCCGCACGCCTGGATCATGCTCGGCCACTGCGCCGGCTTGCAGAACACGCAGCAGCTTGGGGACTACGTGCTTGCCCACGGCTATGTGCGCGAGGACCACGTGCTCGATGAAGACCTGCCGCTGTGGGTGCCGGTTCCCGC
Organism: Burkholderiales bacterium; assembly: GCA_039931145.1. Classification (GTDB taxonomy): domain Bacteria; phylum Pseudomonadota; class Gammaproteobacteria; order Burkholderiales; family Burkholderiaceae_C; genus CAIKUF01. The sequence continues at coordinate 2,298 of JBDTSN010000320.1, forward strand.
ACTCGCCGAAGTGCAGGTGGCGCTCGAAGCCGCGGTCGCCGAAGTGACGCAGCTCAAGGGTTACGAGTTGAAGCGCGTGATGCGCACCGGCACCGTCGCGTCGACTGACAACCGCAACTGGGAGCTGCTGCCGCACCGCGGGCCGGAGCGCCGCTTCAGCCAGAGCCGCGCGATCGCACTCGACATGGAAAGCGCGACGATTGCTGCGAACGGTTTTCGCTTTCGCGTGCCTTACGGCACGTTGCTTTGCGTGAGCGACAAGCCGATGCACGGCGAGATCAAGTTACCGGGCATGGCGAATCACTTTTATCGCGAGCGCGTCGAGCAGCACCTGCGCATCGGCATCCGCGCGATCGAACTGCTGCGCGGCGGCGGCATTGATCAGTTGCACAGCCGCAAGCTCAGGAGCTTCGCCGAGGTCGCGTTCCAGTAGGTAGTCAAAGGCGGCGACCGTCGGGTGGCCGACGCCGACTATGATGATGCTCGACGCGCAACGACCGAGGAGAACCCCATGTCAAGCCCGCTCCCGAACGACATTGCAGGCATCCGAACGCTCGCGCTGGTCGGCGCGGCGGCCGCGGGCAAGACGAGTCTCGCGGAAGCGCTGCTGAGCCAGGCCGGCGCGATCAGCACCCCCGGAACGCTGGAGCGCGGCTCGACGGTAAGCGACTTCGATGTTCTTGAGCGTCGCGCGCAGCACTCGCTGCACTCGGCGCTGATGCACCTGCGGCACCAGAACACGCGCATCCACCTGATCGACACTCCCGGTACGCCGGACTTCCTCGGCCAGTCGCTGCCCGCGCTTGAAGCGGTCGAAACCGCAGCCGTTGTCATCGGTGCGGCCAACGGCGTCGAGATGATGACCGAGCGGATGATGAGCTATGCCGCGCAGCGCGAGCGATGCAGGCTGATCGTCGTCAACAAGATCGACGCGCAGGGTGTCGACCTCGAAGCGCTGGTGGAACAGATCCGTGCCGCGTTCGGCAAGGAATGCCTTCCGCTGAACCTGCCTGCCGAGGGTGGCTCTCGGGTCGTCGATTGCTTCTTCAATCCAGGTGATGCCGACGAGAAGGTGGATTTCTCTTCGGTCGCGCAGGCGCACCGGGCGCTTGTCGAGCAGGTCGTGGAAGTCGACCCCGGCTTCGTCGAGCGCTACCTGGAAGAAGGCGACGTCGACCCGAGTGAGCTGCACGCGCCACTCGAACAGGCGCTTCGCGAAGGACACTTGATTCCGATCTGCTTCGTCTCGGCGCGCAATGGCGCCGGCGTCGCGGAGCTGCTCGATGTGATCGTCAAGCTGCTTCCCGATCCGGGTGAAGGCAACCCGCCGCAGTTTCTGAAGGGAGAAGGCGCGAGCGCGGTGCCGCTTGCCGCGTTGCCGGACCCGTCACTGCACGTGATCGCGCATGTGTTCAAGATCACGCAGGACCCTTTCATCGGCAAGATGGGGATCTTCCGCATCCACCAGGGCACGCTGTCGCGCGACAGCCAGCTCTACATCGGCGACGGCCGCCGCCCGTTCAAGGTCGGCCATCTGTTCATGCTGCAGGGCAAGGAGCACGTGGAGGTTCCGCAGGCCTTCCCGGGCGACATCTGCGCCGTCGCCAAGGTCGATGACTTGCAGTTCGACGCCGTGCTGCACGATGCCGCGGAAGACGATCACCTGCATCTTCTGCCGCTCGACTTCCCAGAGCCGGTGCATGGGCTC
>JBDTSN010000321.1:0-3993 GCA_039931145.1 Burkholderiales bacterium
ACGTCGCCCTTGTCGACGGTGGCAGCCGGGGCAGACGCGGCATCAGCCGCCGGTGTGGCCGCCGCCGCGGCGATGCCGCTTTCAGTTGCCGTGGCCGCCGGTGCGGAGGCAGCGTCCTGCGCCAGCGACGCTCCCGAGAATCCCAGGACGGCGAGTCCGAGGGAAATCATGATGATGAGTTTTTTCATGGTTGTCTCTTGTTGGGCTGCGCCTAGAGCGCGTCCTGGCCGGTTTCGCCGGTGCGGATGCGCACCACCTGCTCGAGTGCAGCGACGAACACCTTGCCATCGCCGATCTTGCCGGTGCGCGCCGAGGCTTCGATCGCCTCGATCACCTGCTCGACGATTGCGTCGCTGACTGCCGCCTCGATCTTCACCTTGGGCAGAAAGTCGACGACGTACTCGGCGCCGCGGTAGAGCTCGGTGTGACCCTTCTGGCGCCCGAAGCCCTTCACTTCCGTCACCGTGATGCCTTGCACGCCGATCGCGCTCAGGGCTTCACGCACTTCGTCCAGCTTGAACGGTTTGACGATCGCAATCACCATCTTCATGGTCTTGACTCCTCTACTTGAATTTGACGTTGGATGGACTGGACTTCAGAACGTCTTGGCGACCGACAGCACGGCCGTGTTGCCGCTGATATTGCTGTTGGTCAGTGCGGCGGTGCCGCCGGTGAGATCGCGATTCGTCGCGATGTACGCGAGCGCGATCACCCAGCCGTCGATCGTGTAGGTGGCGCCGATCTTCCAGTCGGAGATGTTGTCCACGACGCTGCCGTCGATCTGGGTGACGGCGGCGGCGCCCTTCAACCACTGGTAGCCGTAGTGGGCGACGACGCCAAAGTTGTGGCCGAGGTCGTAGCTGAAGCCGGCGTCTAGGTAGCTCGAGCCACTCGAGTCCGGCGCGCTGAAAAAGTCAGAGACCGCGTAGTTGTACTTGAGCGTCACCGGACCGAAAGCGCCGCCGATGTAGAGTTCGGTGTTGTCGTACTTCGTCGAGCCGGTCGGGTTCGAGCCCGAGTTCGGGTAGTAGTAGGTGATGACGCCCACATCGAGGCCGAAGCCACCGTCGAACGCGTGCTTGTAGCCGCCGTAGAAATCCATCTCGATATTTGCGCCGTTGTAGAACGCACTGTCGACGTTGGAGTTCCAGTTGCCGATGTAGAGGCCCGAGCTGTGGCCGAGGTCGAAGCCGCCCTGAATGGCCGGCTTCTTGTCGGTCTGCGATATGCCGCGGAAGCGGTAGTCGGTGAACAGGCCGACGTTGGCCGAAAACGCCCAGGGTGATTCCAGCGCCGCGGCCGCCGGCCCTTCGGTCGTGGTCTGTGCGAAGGCCGGCAAAGCGGCCGCGGTGGCGAGCGCAGCAAGCGCGAACGCGTGTTTCTTCATGGTGGGGGCTCCCTGGTTGAATTGGTTTGCCCCTCACTTCGCAGCTTCCGTGCCAACGGGCGCCGCCGGCGCCAAGCCCCGCGCGCCGCTCCAGGGCGGGGCGGCTTCGGACTCGCAAGGGCGTGAAGTGCACCAGCCTGGATCAATCCGGGCTCGTGAAGTGCATGAAACTCGCTTCTGGTGCATGGCCTGTGCGCTGCAGCGCACAGGCACAATGGCTGCCACCCGACCCGCGCTGCGCGTGCCGTCGTTCGCCGAGGGAGTAACCGCCGATGTCGCTCGCCGTGATCCGCAGCCGCTCGCTCGACGGCCTCGCTGCGCCCGAAGTGACGGTCGAGGTGCATCTGGCCAACGGTCTTCCAAGTTTCACTCTCGTCGGTCTCGCCGACACCGAGGTGAAGGAATCGCGCGAGAGGGTGCGCGCCGCGCTGCAGACGAGCGGCCTCGAGTTCCCGACCAACAAGCGCATCACTGTCAACCTCGCGCCGGCCGATCTGCCCAAGGAATCCGGGCGCTTCGATCTGCCGATCGCGCTCGGCATCCTCGCCGCGAGCGGGCAGATCGACACCGCGCGGCTCGACGCCTTCGAATTCGCGGGTGAATTAAGCCTCGCCGGCGACCTGCGCCCGGTGCGCGGCGCGCTCGCGATGGGCCTCGCGCTCAGCCGCCACAGGACGACGCGCGCGCTCGTGCTGCCCACAGGCAGCGCCGAGGAGGCCGCCCTCGTCGACGGGCTCGTGATCCACGCTGCGGCGCACCTGCTCGACGTCGTGCGTGCGTTCCAGGCCGGAGATGCGGCGCAGCCGCTGCCAGTTGCGAAAGGCATACCGCCCGTCGCATCGGAGCCGCTGCCCGATCTGCGCGACGTGAAAGGCCAGGCCGGCGCACGGCGCGCGCTCGAGATCGCCGCCGCAGGCGGCCACAGCGTGCTGATGGTCGGCCCGCCGGGAACCGGCAAGTCGATGCTCGCGCAGCGCTTCGGCGGCCTGCTGCCGCCGATGACGCAAGAGGAGGCGCTCGAATCGGCGGCCGTGCTCAGCCTGACGGGCGAGTTTCGCGCTTCGCGCTGGCGCCAGCGCGTGCTGCGCGCGCCGCACCACCGCGCCTCACCGGTCGCCCTCGTCGGCGGCGGATCGCCGCCGCGCCCGGGCGAGATCTCGCTCGCGCATCACGGCGTGCTCTTCCTCGACGAACTGCCCGAGTTTCCTCGCGCCGCATTGGAAGCCCTGCGCGAACCACTCGAATCGGGCCGCATCACGATCTCGCGCGCCGCGCGCCAGGCCGAGTTCCCGGCGCGCTTCCAGTTCCTCGCGGCGATGAATCCCTGCCCCTGCGGCCACCTCGGCAGCCCGCTGCGCAGCTGCCGTTGCACGCCGGATCTGATCGCCCGCTACCAGGGGCGGATCAGCGGGCCGCTGCTCGACCGTATCGACCTCCAGGTCGAAGTGCCGGCCGTCGCGCCCGAAGCACTGGCGGGCGCGGCCGATGGCGAAGCGAGCGCCGTCGTCGCGCAGCGCGTCGCACGCGCTCGCGAACGGCAGATCGATCGCCAGGGCTGCCGCAACGCAGATCTGGCCGGTGACGCGCTCGCGATGCACTGCGCGCTCGACGCGGCAGCATCGAAGTTTCTGCAGACGGCCGCCGCGCGCCTGGGCTGGTCAGCACGCAGCTTTCACCGCGTGCTGCGCATCGCGCGCAGCGTCGCCGATGTCGAGGGCGCAAAGGCGATCCAGCTCGCGCACCTGGCAGAAGCGATTCAGTACCGCCGGGCGCTCACGGTTTCCTGAGCGTCGATCCGTCGATGCGCACGACGGTGCCAGGCTTGAAGCCGGGGTCGGTACTCGTCTCGAACGTGCGCTGGCTGCCATCCTTGAGCGTCACGCGTGTGCGCCAGATGGTCTTCGAGTTCGAGCGCTTTTCCACTTCGTTTCCCGCGTAGGCGCCTGCCGCAGCGCCGCCGATCGTTGCCAGCGTTTTGCCGGTGCCCCCGCCGACCTGGTGGCCGAGGACGCCACCAACAACAGCCCCGCCGACCTTGCCGACGATGCCGCCTTTGCCTTTCTGCTTTTCGGACGTGACCGCGTCGACGATTGCGCAGCCATCGCACAGGTCGGCCTGGCGCGTCGGCGTCGCCGACGCGGCAATGCTTGCGCCGGGCACTGCGCCATCCGCAGCCGTCGCGAGGTCAGGCGCGAGCGTCGCCGAAAGCAGGAACGCTGCAAGTGCAATAGGGGTTGTTCGTATCGGCATACCCGGCTCCTCGGTCGACACTGCGCACACTGGCAGCGCGCGCAGGTGCGACAAGCAGCCTACCCCAAAAATCCCAGATCGCGCACGCCGGCGTTGAAGTTCGAGAGGTTCGGGAACAGCTCCGGCAGTTGCTCGTCGGGCACACCGAACCAGCGCGCCATCGTCGCGGCGTACTGATCGACCGAGACCTGGGGCAGCAGCGTGCCGTTGCCGATCTGGTTCGGGCTCGAAAAATTGCCTTTGTCGTCGGCCTGGCTGTAGGCGGGAAAGTTGCCGTAGAGGTCGCCGCCGCGCACCGCGCCGCCCATCACGAAGTGGTGCGCGCCCCAGCCGTGGTCGGTGCCGTCGCCGTTGCT
>JBDTSN010000322.1:0-3991 GCA_039931145.1 Burkholderiales bacterium
CGGCGCGGTTGAATTCGAGCATCATCTGCTGCGAGCTCAGGCGCAGCCCGCTGCCGGCGCTTTGCACCAGCGCGCGGCTGGTCGTCGATTCGCCGCCCATGAAGAGCGAGATGCCGACCAGCCCTTCGAAGCCGACGACCGCGATCTCGGCCGAAGCGCCGTTTTCCATCAGATACAGCAGCGAGACGATGGCCGTCGTCGGAAAGTACACGTAGCTCAGTCGGGTGCCGGATTCGTAGAGCACCTTGCCCAGCGGCAGGTCCACCGGTTCGAGGTAGGGCAGCCAGCGCTCGAGTTCGGAATCCGGAACGGAAGCGAGCAACTGGTTTTGACGGGCCTCGCGAGCGTCAATCATGGCGGGATCCGGAAAGGCCGCCCGGCAAGCGCCGCTGCCGAGTGGTCACTATCCCCCGGCAGAGCCGGGGGGCATGCGGAAATTGAGCCGCTCGAGGCGGCCGACTCGTGGCGCGTGCCGCGCCCACGCCGACGAACTCGGAGCCCGAGATCGAGAAGAAGGGCGCGCCTGCTTCGCCCGCGATCACGCGTGCAAGAAGCGTCTTCCCGTGCGCGGCGGGCCGACCAGAAGCACGCCCTTCGGCAGGCAGCCGCCGAGGCGTCCGAAGCGGCACGGGTCCTTCAGGAACCCGACGATTTCCCGCAGCTCGTCCCTCGCCTCGTCCACGCCCGCCACGTCGGCGAACGCGACCTTGGTGTCGGTCTCCACGTAGACCTTCGCGTTGCTCTGGCAGATCGACATCAGACCGCCCCCCGTTCCGCCCGCACTCATGCGGCGGGCCAGCCGCATCCAGATGCCGAAGATCGATAAACAGATAGCCGGCGTTGAACCTGGTCAGCTTGATCACTTGATGGATCCTCCCGATGTTGTTGCGTCGCCGTCGATCGCGTCACTTAAAGCCAGCGGCGCAGCGCATGACCCGCAACTTCGAGCAACTTGTTTGTCCACGGGCGCGCGGCAAAGGTGGCCGCGTCGAGTCGTCGGGATTCGGACAGGTCATGGAAAAAGTGCCCCACGAGCTGTTCGCAGTCCGCAGGCGACGTTGTCATCAGGATCAGCTCGTAGTTGACGAAGAAGCTGCGGTAGTCGAGATTGGCGGTCCCGAGCGCCGCCCAATCTGAATCGACGACCACCGTCTTGGCGTGCAGCATCCTGGGCAGGTACTCGTGGATGTGCACGCCAGCGGACATCAGCGCCGCGTAAATTGCGCGCGCCGCCCATTGGGTGACGGGCACGTCGCTGTGCAGTGGAACCAGCACGCGCACGTCGACACCCCTGCGCGCGGCGGCCACCAGTCTGCGCAGCGTGCTCAGGTCGGGAACAAAGTAGGGTGTCGTCACGTAGATGCGCTGCCTTGCCGCATCGAAGACCTCTCCATAGAGACAACGAATGCGATGACGGCACTTCCGCGTTTCGTTCGAGACGAATTGCGTCCCGCTGGAACGTATGGGCGGGCTTTGCCTCCGACCACGCCAGAAGGCGTCGAACGACTGGGTTGCCTCGTCAACGAGAGGACCCGAAAGTTCCGCATGGGTGTCGCGCCACCGCGAAACCCCGATGGCGGCCATCGAACTCTCGCGATGAATGTTGAAACCACCGCCGAACGCGGCGTGCCGATCGACGATGAGCAGCTTGCGGTGGCTGCGGCGGTTGTAGCGCAGGGGGTGGCGCCAGCTCCAGCGTTGAAACCACCGCACGTCAACGCCGCGATCGCGCAGGTGGCGCTGGAGCGAGGCAGACCAACGGCCCAATGCACCGGCGGCATCGAGATGCAGGCGGACTTCAACGCCAGCCGCGGCGCGCTCGCCCAGCGCAACGGCGAAGCGCCAGCCGATCTCGTCGCTGGCGAAGATGTAGCTTTCCATGCTCACCGTCTGCGTCGAGGCTCTGATCTCCGACAACATTGCTTCGTAGAGGTCATCGCCTTCGGTGAAAAACCACAGCGCAGGCGTCTGTTGCTCGCGCGCGTAGGCCGTCCAATGCTCCCGCTGGCCGAGCGTTTGTTGTGGCGCCGCAGCGGAGTTGCGCGTGGGCCCATCTGGATGGCGCCAATCCTGGTCGATCTGAGGCCGATATCCAGTCATGGCGCCGTATTCGATTTGGGCAAATGGCGGACCGATGCGGGGGCGTACGCAGCGCCGGCCCGCTCGAGTGCGTCATGAAGCGCGGCGAGCCGCTCCTGGCCCTTGCGCAAGACATGCCCCAATACGGCTGCAGCCCATGCATAGGCGAGGTACTTGGCAAACTTGCCCAGCCACAGCGCGAACAGTACTTCGGTGACCGGCAAGCGGGAGATGGCGGCGAACATCAGGGCCGGCGTCAGCGGCAGAGGCAGAGGCAGCGCCGCGATAAGTAGCAGCGACGCGGTGCCGTAGCTCGTCAACCAGCGTGTCGCATCGGACCATGCCGTCGAACGCACGACGTCCGGGTAACTTGCCACCAGGCGCTCCCACCCGAGGTGATGAAACACCATGTAGATCAGCGCCGCTCCGCGCGCGGCTCCGAGGCTCGAGCATTGCAAGAGGCCGTCACGTGTTCGACGCCAGCGCGGTTATACCAACTGCGGCTGAACAGCACGAGTTCCTCGGCTACCGGCAGATGCGGCGCGTAGCGCTGGGTTGCTTCCGTCGAGGATTCGGGCAACGGCGGCGCCGCCTTCTCTGGCTTGGACTTGTGTTTCGAATGCTTCTTGCTCATGGTGCAACTCCCGCTTGGGTCTTGCCGTCGCGGGCGTGCGAGGCGAAGCCTCGCTTGGCCACGGCCTGCACGATCTGCGCTGGCTTGACCCGATCGGGGTGCAGCCGCACGGTGGCAACACCTGGTCGCATGGTTACCGTCACGTCAACGACGCCGGCGAGTCTGCCGATCGCGTGCTGTACGGAGGCCGTGCATCCGCCGCAATTCATGCCACGGATGTCGAAGGTCGTGGTTTGCATGTCGGTTTCTTTTCGTTGTGGATGGGTGGCTTCAGGACTTCGGATCGACGCCGATCAGCAGCGATTTATCGTTCGCAAACCGATACGACGGAATCACGAGGTTTGTGGGTGCCGGAACGTTCTTGAACACCCGCCCCGCGAGGTCGAACTTCGAGCCGTGACAGGGGCAATAGAAGCCCCCCGGCCAATCGGCGCCGATGTCGGCCGCGCCAGGCTTCGGTCGATACGTCGGGATGCACCCCAGGTGCGTGCAGATGCCGATCAGAACGCCATACTCCGGATTGATCGATCGGTCGGTGTTCTTCGCGTAGGTGGGTTGAATCGACCGATTGGATTGCGGGTCGGCCAGCAACTGGTCGTGCCGTGACAGGGACGTCAGCATCTCGGCCGAGCGCCGCAGCACGAAGATTGGTTGGCCGCGCCACGCTGCCGTCCTGAGCTCACCCAACTTCATGCCGCTCAAATCGACTTCGACCGGCGCACCTACCGCACGCGCACGCTCACTCGGGGCCATGGAGGCGACGAATGGCACCGCAGTGGCTGCCAAGCCGGCGCCGCCGACCACGACCGTGGTCGTCAAAATGACACGGCGATCAGGATTCTTGGGGTCAGTGGTAGTCATGGGCGGTCCTCGACGGAATGTTGGGGGAAATGACGAATGCGGCTTGACGCGCCGAGACGCGGGACGAACCGTGGTGTCGCCAACGCGTAGGCATCGAACTCGACGCCGAATCGACTGCGTATCTCGGCTTCTTCGTCGACCGCAAGTCGCGCATACATCGCCAGCAGGATCGGGAACATGGCCAGCGTCAGCAGCGTCGGCCACTGCAGCAGGAAGCCCAAGAGTTCGTGACTCATGGCGGGCCTCCGCTTTGCGGTGGGGTCTCGTTGGCCGGCCATCGAGACCGAGGCAGCGCATCGTGGGAGACGTCTTGCTGGCTCCGATATCCGGCGTGTCCGCGGTGCATGGACGCGTGGATCAGGGGACAGGCCAGCACCAGCAACAGCAAGGGCACCGCGCCCAACACATGGGCTCGGT
>JBDTSN010000323.1:0-3988 GCA_039931145.1 Burkholderiales bacterium
GGCGGTCGTGCCGCAGCTCTTCGTTGCCAACTCGGAAGCGGTGCAGAACCGCGTCGCCGAGCGCAGCCTCGACATCGGCTTCATCGAAGGTGATTCGCACCTGCCGCTGCTCGCGGCGGATGTCTGCTGCGAGGACGAGTTGCAGGTCACGTGCGCGCCATCACATCCGCTCGCAAAGCTCGAATCGGTGACGCCCGAGTCGTTGACGCACCATGCCAACATCAGCCGCGAACCGGGGTCGGGGACGCGCGAGGTCATCGATCACTATCTGCAGACCGCCGGCGTCGCGCCCGACACGCTGCAGCGCGTGATGGAACTCGGCAGCCCGGAGGCGTTGAAGGGTTTGCTTGCGACCGGGCTGGGCTACTCGATCATGTCGCGCGCAACCGTCGTCAACGAACTCCGCCTCGGCCAACTGGTGCAGGTTCCGCTCGCGCCGCGCCTGATCCGCAGCATGTCGGTCGTCTATCCGAAGGAGCGGATTCATTCGCAACTGATGAACAGCTTCCTGCACTTCGCGAAGCAGCATCTCGGCGCGATCCCGCTGGCCGATGTTGATTGCGAGCGCGCCCGCGCTTGAAGCAGCGAGATGAATGCATACCGGCCCGCAGACGCGATGAGCCCGCCGCGACGACCCACGTCGCCGCCTACGTCGATTTGTTCAGCGCCGTGTAGTACGCGCGAAGAATCGAGAGCACCTCGGGCCGGCTGAACTCAGGCGGCACTTCCGCCCCCTCGGACAGCCACTTGCGCAACCGCGTGCCCGAGACCTGCAGTCGATCCTCGTCGCCGTGCGGGCAGGTGCGCCCGGTTGCCATGCCGCCGCAGCGGTAGCACCAGAACGCGATGCCGATCCGAAGCGGCTGCGTCTGCAGCGCATCTTTCGGGATCGTGTCGAAGATGCGATGCGCATCGAACGGCCCGTAGTAGCTGCCGACACCCGCATGGTCGCGGCCGAGGATCTGGTGCGAGCAGCCGTAGTTCTGGCGAAACAGCGCGTGAAGCAGCGCCTCGCGCGGGCCGGCGTAGCGCATGTCGAGCGGATAGCCGGCCTGCACCACGGTCTTGCCGACGAAGTAGTTGGCTGTCAGCGCGCCGATCGCCTGCGTGCGCACCTCAGCCGGGATATCGCCGGGCTTAAGCGTGCCGAGCAGCGAATGCACGAGCACGCCGTCACTGACTTCGATCGCGATCTTGGCGAGGTACTCGTGCGACCGGTGCATCGGGTTGCGCGTCTGGAACGCGGCGATGCGCGACCAGCCGAGCGATTCGAAAAGCGCCCGCGTCTGCATCGGCGTCTTGTAGAGATCGCCGTACTTCTCGGGGTAACCGCCGGTGGAGAGCACCTTCACCGGCCCGGCCAGGTTCACCGCGCCTTGCGCCATGACGAGCGCAACGCCGGGATGCGCGGCCTCGGTTGTCTTGAAGATGGCGGCGCATTCGTGCGCCTTGTCGATCGCGTACTTCGCGGTCACGCGCATCGTCGCGAGGATCGACGCGTCGTCCGTATCGACGAGTGCGATCTCGTCGCCGATCGTGATCGGCGCCGCGCTCGCCGCTTCGGCCGAGAGCGTGATCGGGATCGGCCAGAACAAGCCCGAAGCGGTCGCCATGCGGTCGCACACGCCCTGCCAGTCGGCGTGCGTCATGAAGCCATCGAGGGGCGTGAAGCCGCCGATGCCGAGCATCATCAGGTCGCCCTTCTCGCGCGAGCTGACAGGCAGACGCGGCAGCGACGCGGCATGTTGCAATTCGGCGGCGCGCGCCTCGCCTTCGAGCAACAGCGGGCGAAGCGCGCCGCCACCGTGGGGATCGACCAGAGCCATCTTGTGAGTCCTTTCGCGAGTTGTCAGGTGGTGTCAGGCAACGGCCTGGTAGTAGAGGTTTTGCGGATGGTTCGCCTGCGCGAAAAAGAACCAGCGCTCGGCGATCAGGCCAAGGTACTGCACCGCGAACGCGAGCGCGAGCAGCGCGGTGGAGTCACGCCACGAGCCGGCTACGAGCAACAGCACCGGGAGCGCAAAGGCGAGCAGCAGGAAGACCCACTTCACACCGCGCAGCGCACCGGCACTGCGGCCGTGGAAGAACTCGCGCGTGTTGAACGAGCCGCCCATGAAGCCCATCGACTTCTGCACGATGCGCGGATGCTTGATGCCGATCGCAGTCTGCATGTTCGACATCGGCTTCAGGCGCGCATTGCGCACGAGCGAGGCGATGCGCGCCGCGGCGCCGAGCAGCGTGAGCGCGATCGCCCAGCCTGCCAGGAAGCGCAGCAGGTCCGGCGCGACCCATGACGCGAATGCCGCAGCGAGCGTGAAGCCCGACGCCGCGCCGAGCAGCGTGTAGTTGACGATCGTCAGCGGCGTCGCCCATTCGCGCAGGAAGCGCACGCTTGCGTAGATCATCGCGGTGCAGACGAAGAGCGCCGCTGCGACGAGCGTTGCGAGCACGCCGAGCGCGAAGCTCGCGTCGATCGTGATGCCCTTGCCCAGGGTCACGAGCGCCGGCGCGATGCCCAGCAGATGCGCGACGCCATAGGCGAACACGAGGCCCATGAACGCGGGCAGCACGATCACCTCGCGCGACAGCCACGAGGTGCGCCACATCGCAGCCGTTCGCCAGGCGCGCTCGGGCCGGCCGAGGTGGAAGAAGGATGCGATCAACCCAGCCGCCAGGAGCACGAGCGCAGCCAGGCTCCCGTGGGCGTAGAACAGATGTGCATCGGGCGCTGGCAGCAGGCCGAACAGCGCATAGATCTGGACCGTGAAGAGCGCGAGAAAAAGCCCCTGTCCGGCGCCGACGAGCGTCGTCAGCAGGATCACGGACCAGGCGGGATTCATACTGCGGGTTCCTGAGACGTGATGAAGCCCGGCTTCTCTGCGCCCTCCCCCTCACCCCAACCCTCTCCCCCGAGTACAGGGGCGAGGGAGCCACATTGCGCTCCCTTGGGAACGAGCGCGAGCGAGCCGCATTTCCCCCTCTCCCTCTGGGAGAGGGCTGGGGGCGAGACAGGGGTTTCGAGCCGGACACGGCGAGCCTTTCGAGCGGCTGCGGCTTGCAAGCCGCAGCGCGCACTGCAAGTGAGGGCCGGCTTTGGCATATCAACATTCATATCTGCCGCCACCTACCAGGACATGACGTCGTCAAGCGACGGATCGGACTTCGCCGGTTTGGGCAGCAGGCCGTCCTTCTTCAGCGGGTTGTCGGCGCGTGCGAGTTCGTCCTCGTGGATGCGCATCGGCGTTTTGCGCCGCGGCAAGTAGTGGTTTGCCGGATGCGTGCCCCATTCGGGCATCAGCGCGTAGCCGGCGTTGTCGCGGATCGCGATCGACACTTCGGAATCCGGGTCGTGGATGTCGCCGAACAAACGCGCGCTCGTCGGGCACGCGATGACGCACGCCGGGCGACGCTCTGCGACGGGCAGCGCGGCGTCGTAGATGCGGTCCACGCACAGCGTGCACTTCGTCATCACCTTGCGCTCTTCGTCGAACTCGCGTGCGCCGTAGGGGCAGGCCCAGCTGCAGTACTTGCAGCCGATGCACTTGTCGTAGTCGACGAGGACGATGCCGTCCTCCTTGCGCTTGTACGAGGCGCCGGTGGGACACACCGGCACGCAGGGCGGGTCTTCGCAGTGCAGGCAGCTCTTGGGGAAGTGCACCGTCTGCGTATTCGGGTACTCGCCGACCTCGAAGGTCTGCACGCGGTTGAAGAAGGTGCCGCTGGGGTCGGCGCCGTAGGGGTTGTCGTCGACCAGCGGCCCGGCCGAACCCGAGGTGTTCCACTGCTTGCAGCTCGTCACGCAGGCATGGCAACCGACGCAGACGTTGAGGTCGATGACCAGCGCGAGCTGGGTCACAGCTTGCTCTCCTGATGCGCCAGCTGCGTCATGGCACGGCCTTCTTCGTGAGGCCCAGCCCGGCCATCCAGCTGCGTCGCTTCGGTGCCGGGCTCATGCCGGGTACGGTCGACACCGGCGCGACCTGCGGCC
>JBDTSN010000324.1:0-3973 GCA_039931145.1 Burkholderiales bacterium
CATCGTGCACAAGATCGCGCGCCTGCTGCAGGCGGGCTACGAGCCGAAGCAAATTGCGGCGATCACCTTCACAAACTAGGCAGCGCAGGAAATGCGCGAACGTGCGATGGCGCTTGCCGGAATAGGCCACAGGCAGCGCCTGCGAAACCAATGCATGGATGGTCGACATGGCCTGGCGCAGGGCGTCTTCGGTGCCCCACTTCTTGCTCGCATTGAGTTCGAGCTTGAAGGGGCGGACGTGCCGTGATAGTGGGCGTCGGCGGCGGCCAGCGCAGCCGGCGGTGACGGCAGGGCAACGGCCAGCAGCACGACGAGGGGGGCTTCATGAAGGGACTGGGCCACAGTCGAAGCCCAAGATACAAGGTTTTGCGCCCTCTGACTGGCGAACGGAGTGGCTCACCGCACGAGCGGCGAGTGGATCAACTTGGCGTCGGCGCCAACACGCGGTTCGCTCCGCAATCTCGAGCGCGTCGTCAACCTCGATGCCGTGGGAACGCACTGTGGACTCAAGTCTATGGAGTGCGGCTTGGCACTTGCCAAGTCCCTTTCGTTCGGGCTACATACCCTGAACGATTTGCAGCCCATGCCGCCCATCGCGATAAATGACCCATCGCGCGATGGCGTCGATAGATGCACGACCCTGGCCGTGCGACTCCATCACCTGCGATGCAAAGCGCGGTCCACGCTCAACGGCCCTGCCCCTGCGGCGGACAGGTACAGAAACACAAAGCAGAAGAGCACGGCCGTGTCGCCGTGATTGAGGATGGGCCAGAAACTGGTGTGGCTGTGGGCCATGAAATAGGCAAACGCCATTTGACCCGAGAGAATGAATGCGGCCGGCCGCGTGGCCAACCCGATCAGCACCAACGCTCCGCCAAAGAATTCCAGTATGCCGGCGAGGCCCATCAGTGAAAGCAGAGGCACCTGAGATCCACCCAGCAAGCCAAACAACTTCTGCGCACCATGCTGCATGAACAGAAAGCCGGTGATGATGCGCAGGATGCTGAGCAGGAACGGCGACGTCCTGGCCCAGAAAAACGAATCACTGTTCATGTCGGTTCTCGCAGGAGTTGTCGACGACAACGCGATCTCATACCGTCCGGTTCACCAGCAGCTGTTTGATCTCGACGATTGCCTTCGCAGGGTTGGCGCCCTTCGGGCAGGTGTTGGCGCAATTCAAGATGGTGTGGCAGCGGTAGAGTTTGAACAGATCGTGCAGCAAGTTCGCCCAGTCTCTTGCGGTCCGCGGGAACCAGCGCCGTTTGCAGTTGAAAGGCACCAGCTTGTCGTGTCAGCAGTCGCTGCACCAGCGATTCAGGCGAGCAGCCTGAAGACACCCCAAACCAGTGCCGCGACCGTCGCCGCCAGCGCGCCGATGATCACATACGCTCCACGCGTGATGGTCCGCAGGACCTGCTGGATCTGTGCGCGGTCGTTGACATTGGGGAACGGGGTGGCAGGGACCGGCACACCGAGAAAGTCGCACAGGGGCTGCCAGCCCTGATCGGCCGAGAAGACCAGCAACTGCGCCGCCGGCACGCCGGCCTTGACCTCGTCGACGTGGCGCTTGTAGTCGGCGATCGCCGCCGCCTTGTCGTTCATCGTGCCCCGGTGCGAGCGTTGCCAGATGAGACGGCGCGACATCTCGCCGAACTTGCGCCCGAACGGCGTGAATATCTCGAGCACCTTGAACTGCCATCGGTTCTCGGTGAAGTAGATCGTGTCGATGGTGCTTTCGTACCAGGCCTCGGGGCCGCGAACGTGAGTCGTCAGGATGACCTTGGCCCGCGGATAGGTGGCAAGCAGTTCGCGCCAGACGCAGCAGGCCGGGTTGTCGACGGCGGCGGTGTAGTTCGAGAACACCTGCTCCCAGTCATGTTGCGTGCCTGGTGGCGTGCGGGCGACCCGAAGCCAGAAGTCCAGGTGAGTCGTGTTGTTCTTGTTCTCGAGCACCTCGGCCATGTGATAGCAGGGAAACCCGAGCTGGTTCAGCGCGGTGTACAGCGACATGGTGCCGGTGCGCCCGAAGCCGGCGCCGATGATCTCGAGAGCCACGGTAGACGTCCTTCCAGGCGGGCGGGCCATCGCGGCCACGGGCGAATGTAGCCGAGGACAGCGCCAGGCCGACTCGGGCATCAAGGGTGGGAGACTGCCGTGCAGGTCCGCGGGAAACGATCTGGGCGCCACCTGGCGCACTTCCGCCTAGCACCTCTAGATCCAGCCGAGCGCCGCCACGATCGTCTCGCCCGCCGCGGAATGCACGCACTGCCCATGCGCAATCAACAACCGCTCGGCATGCCAATCGAACACCTTCTGCCGTGCGGCACGCGCCGGGCCACGGCGCAAGAAGCTCGCTCGCCACTCGCGTGGCGTGCTTCCATGTTCACCGACCAGGCCGTCGAGCCGCATGAGAAGCCCCTTCCAGCCTGACATCGTCGATTCAGGATGGCGCTGAATCAGGTCACCGAAGATCGCCGTACGCGATGGTCGATGGAAGAACACGATCTCTTCCATCGCAAATGATCCGCGAAATGCAGCTTGATCGATGTCCGCCGCCCATGCTGCATCGGGCTCGTCCCCCAGTTCGGCCCAAAAGTTCAACGTTGGCACTTTCTGCGCGAGACCAGGAGGCGCATAAAGCCGTGCCTGCGGCCAATGGTTGGCCCACTCCTTGAGGAACAGATGATGAATTTTGTTCGGTGACACGATGTAGCGTACCGGCCCGAGTGCGCGCACTTCGGCGACCAGTTTGTCGGTCAACGCAATTGGGGACCAGACCCACAAGCTGCCGTCCGAAAGCCGCGCCACCGCCATTCGGGTCGAATACGGAAAGCCGAAAAACGACACGGTAGAGCCATCGACCGAATACAGAGACGGCCCGAACTCGTGGAGCATGCATGCGAGCATATCCCGACTCACGATGGCCACCACCGATCAGAGTGGCCGCCGCCACTGCGCGGCATACCGCTTCGGGCTACGCTGCGCAGCGAAAACTCACACCACTTCCTGGCACATCACCAGACTGACCGCATGATTCACTACAGCACGATTCCCGTCACGCCCTTCCAGCAGAACTGCTCGATCGTCTGGTGCGATCAGACGATGGAAGGCGCCGTCATCGACCCCGGCGGTGATCTGCCGGAGATCCGCGCCGAAGCGAAGCGGCTGGGCGTTGCGTTGAAGCAGATCCTGCTCACGCATGCGCATATCGACCATGCGGGCGGCACGGCGGCGCTCGCGCGCGCGCTGTCGCTGCCCATTGTCGGTCCGCACCCGGGCGACCAGTTCTGGATCGACAGCTTGCGCCAGCAGGCGCTGCAGTTCGGGTTGGCACCCGCCGAGCCGTTCACGCCGACGCGCTGGCTGCACGATGGCGACACGGTGCAGGTCGGCAAGAGCACGCTCGCGGTACGCCATTGCCCCGGCCACACACCGGGGCACGTCGTCTTTCACAGCGCCGAGGCGAAGCGCGCTTTCGTCGGCGACGTGCTGTTCGCAGGCAGCATCGGCCGCACCGACTTTCCGGGTGGCGACCATGCGACGCTCATCGCGAGCATCACCGAGCGGCTGTGGCCGATGGGCGACGACACCGTATTCATCCCCGGCCACGGGCCCGAGAGCACGTTCGGCCGCGAACGGCAAACCAACCCCTTCGTCGGCGGCACCTGATACGACGCACCCGGACCGGGCGACGACGCCGTGCGGACTCAGGCAACGTTTCGTCCGCGCGCCGACTGGCGACCGGCCGCTGGCCCGCGCGGCATAGCACAGTCGCTTTGCCGCGCCCTCGCTATCATGCGCGGCCCTGGCACGGGTGCACCCGGTGTCCGCCCAGTCCGCATCCATGCCAAACGTCCCCGATTCTCTGAACCCTGCGCAGCTCGAAGCGGTGCACCACCTGGGCGGGCCGTGCCTCGTGCTGGCCGGTGCCGGCTCGGGCAAGACGCGCGTCATCGTGCACAAGATCGCGCGC
>JBDTSN010000325.1:0-3961 GCA_039931145.1 Burkholderiales bacterium
TCCTCGGCGGCTCGGGCTGCGGCAAGACGACGCTGCTGCGGCTGATCGGCGGCGTGCACGGCGCGAATCGCGGCGAGGTGCGCTTTGACGGCGAGGTGGTCAATGCGAACGATCGCGAAGGCCTTTATCGGTTGCGTCGGCGCCTCGGCATGCTGTTCCAGTTCGGTGCGCTGTTCACCGATCTGTCGGTGTTCGACAACGTTGCTTTCCCGTTGCGCGAGATGACGACGCTGCCTGAGTCGATGATCCGCGACATCGTGCTGATGAAGCTCAACGCCGTCGGCCTGCGCGGCGCGGCGCAGCTGCGCATCGACGAGGTGTCGGGCGGCATGGCGCGGCGCATCGCGCTGGCGCGCGCAATCGCGCTCGACCCCGAGCTCATCATGTACGACGAGCCCTTCGCCGGGCTCGATCTGATCTCGATGGGCGTCGCCGCCAACCTGATCCGCACGCTGAACGACGTCACCGGCGCGACCTCGCTCGTTGTCTCGCACGACGTTCCGCAGTGCATGGCAATCAGCGATCACGTGGTGCTGATGGCGACCCAGGGCCGGATCGTCGCGCAAGGCACGCCGAAGGAACTCATGGATTCGACCGACCTCGAGGTGCGCCAGTTCGTGCGCGGCGAGCCCGACGGGCCGGTCAAGTTCCACTACCCGGCGCCGAGCCTGAACGAGGACTTCGGCCTCGTCGCCGGAGCGCTGCCATGAACGCGCTCGCGTTCATCGGCGCGCGCTCGATCGAGGTGCTGCGCAGCTTTGGCAAGGCGGCGTTCTTCTTCGTCGATCTGCTGCGCGCGGTGCCTGCGTCGCTGCGTAGATTCGGCCTCGTCGTGGTGCAGATTCACGCGATCGGGAACCGCTCGCTCGTCATCATCCTCGCCTCGGGCCTGGCGGTCGGCTTCGTGCTCGCGCTGCAGATGTACTACGCGCTCGTCACCTTCGGCGCGACCGAAACGCTCGGGCTCATCGTCAACCTTGCGCTCGTGCGCGAGCTCGGCCCGGTCGTCACCGCGCTCTTGTTCGCCGGGCGCGCCGGCACCTCGCTCACCGCCGAGATCGGCCTGATGAAGGCGGGCGAGCAGCTGGCGGCGATGGAGATGATGGCGATCGACCCCAAGGTACGGGTGCTCGCGCCGCGCTTCCTGGCTGGTATCGTCTCGATGCCGATCCTGGCGATCCTCTTCTCGGCGGTCGGCATCCTCGGCGCCTATGTCGTCGCGGTGCTGCTGATCGGCATCGATCCGGGCAACTTTTGGTCGGTCATGCAAGACAAGGTCGACGTCTGGCGCGACGTCGGCAACGGCGTTGTCAAGAGCTTCATGTTCGGCATCATCTGCACCGCGGTTGCGCTCTACCAGGGCTACGAAACGCAGGCGACGCCCGAAGGCGTGGCTTATGCAACGACGCGCACCGTCGTCATCTCCTCGCTCGGCGTGCTGGGGATGGATTTCGTGCTGACCGCGCTGATGTTTTCGACGCCCTGACCGATAACCCGACTACAAAGACTCATGGGTAAGAAAAGCATTGAAACTCTCGTCGGCCTGTTCGTCCTGCTCGGCATCGCGGGGCTCGTCTTTTTGTCGTTGAAGGCGGCCAATCTGGCGAGCTTCAGCACCGGCGAGACCTACACGCTGCAAGCGCGCTTTGACAACATCGGCGGCCTCAAGGCGCGCGCGCCGGTGCGCAGCGCAGGGGTGACGATCGGGCGCATTGCGTCGATCTCGTTCGATCCGCAGACGTACCAGGGCGTCGTCAAGCTCGCGATCGATCGCCAGATCAAGTTCCCGCGCGACACCTCGGCCAAGATCCTCACCGCCGGGCTGCTCGGTGATCAGTACATCGGCCTCGAGCCCGGTGCCGACGAGAAGATGCTTGGCGATGGCGACTTTATCCGCCAGACGCAGTCGGCGGTCGTGCTTGAAAAGCTGATCGGCCAGTTCATCAACAGCCGCGCCGCCGAGGCCGGCTCGGTCGCCGCCGCGGGCGGCGCAGGCTCGGCACCCGCGAAGTGAACGCCATGTCCCTCGCGCGCAGCTTCAGGCTGCTGCTGCTCGTATTGATGGTGGCCGTGTCGGCCGGTTGCGCGACACTGCCACCGGACGCGACGCCGGTGCAAAGGGCCGACCCGTTCGAGGTCTGGAACCGCAAGGTGTTCGACTTCAATGACGGGCTCGACCAGGCCATTCTGAAGCCGATCGCGACCTTGTACGCCGACATCTTCCCGCCCATCGTGCGCCGTGGTGTCGACAACTTCTACGCCAACATGCTCGACCCCTGGTCGGCGGTGAACAGCCTGTTGCAGGGCAAGCCGTTCATTGCGCTGCAAAGCGCGTTTCGCTTCGCGGTGAATTCGACTTTCGGCATTCTCGGCATCATCGACGTCGCCGCCGATATGGACATTGATCGCCACCCGGAGGACTTCGGCCAGACGCTCGGCGTCTGGGGCGCGCAACCGGGGGCGTATCTCGTCTGGCCGCTGATCGGCTCGTCGACGGTGCGTGATTCGATCGCGTTGCCGCTCGACTATCTGGCGTCGCCGATGAACCTGTTGAACGGCGGTGCGACGCCGATTGCGATCTGGTCGCTGCGGGTTGTCAATACTCGCGCCGGACTGCTCGACGCGTCGAAGTTGCTCGACCAGATCGCGCTCGACAAATACGGTTTCATCCGTGACGCCTACCTGCAGCGCCGCGGCAGCCTGATTCGTGACGGTGAGGAGGAGCCGCCGTACGACCCGACGAAGGATGACGATGCGCCGGCGGCGCCAACTTCGCCAGCCTCCGCGCCGGTGTCGCCGGTCGCACCAACGCAGCCTCCGGAACCCGCCGCGTCGGAAGCGGCAAAATAGCGTCTTCGTGGGCTGGCGGACATTTCTCGCCAGCCGCTCCGACGCTACGCCCCCGGCAGCGTCATTCGCGAGCGCTCAGCGCCTCGCCCCGACCCAGGTCTCTCCTCATGCTCTCCAGACGAACGCTTTCTGTAACGCTTGCCATTGCCTCTGTACTCATGCTGGGCGGAGTCGCCCGCGCGCAAGAGACGCCTGACGTGCTCGTCATGCGCATCTCCACCGACGTCATCGATGCCGTCAAGGCCGACAAGGCGATCCAGGCCGGCGACGTGGCACGCATCGTCACGCTCGTTGACGCGAAGGTGATGCCGAGCGTCAACTTCAAGCGCATGACTGCCTCGGCCGTCGGCCGCCACTGGCGGCAGGCGACGCCCGAACAACAGCAGCGGCTGCAGGATGAGTTCAAGCTTCTGCTGGTGCGCAGCTACGCCGGCGCGCTGACGCAGGTCAAGGACCAGACGGTGCAGTTGAAGCCAATGCGCGGCAAACCTGGGGACGACGAGGCTGTCGTTCGCACCGAGATACGCGGCAAGGGTGAGCCGATTCAGCTCGACTACCGGCTCGAAAAGTCGACCGGCGAATGGAAGATCTACGACGTCAACGTGCTCGGCGTCTGGCTCGTCGAGAACTACCGCAACAGCTTCGCGCAGGAAATCACCGCCGGCGGCATCGACGGGTTGATCGCGAAGCTCGCGGAGAAGAACAAGTCTGCTTCGGGCAAGGGCTGAGCCGCGCGATGTTGGCGCTGCCCGCCACCGTCACGATCGCCGAAGCGCTTGAGACGCTCAAGCGGCTGACGCAAGCTGCGGCAGGCGAGTCCGGTGCCGAGTTGACGCTCGACGCGTCGGCACTGGTGCGTTTCGACACCTCGGCGCTCGCCGTGCTGCTGGAGTGCAAGCGGATCGCACAGGCCGGTGGCAGGCGCTTCACACTCGTGCATGCACCCGTGCGCCTCGTCGATCTGGCGCGCCTCTACGGCCTCGGCCCGCTGCTGACGCCGCAGGCCTGAAACGTCGGCGGCGGCCCGCGTATCGGGTTTCAGGCCGGCGGCGGATTCTAGGAGCCTGTCGGGCTTTCACGCCTACCGCGAAGGAGTGGAGGCCGAGACAAT
>JBDTSN010000326.1:0-3961 GCA_039931145.1 Burkholderiales bacterium
CAGACGAACGATCAAATCCTGTTCGGCGGATTGCAGGTCGGTGGTCGCGATCTCGTAGGCCTTTTCGGCGCTCGATATTGTTTCGGTGTTTGCCTTGTTGTAGATCGGTTGGCGTGCGTTGAGCGTCGCCTGGTTGGCGGAGCCGTAAACGTTCTCATAGGGCTTCGGAAGATCCGTTCCACTGCGTGCCGTGCTTGCGTAAATGCTCGCCGATGGCAGGCGCAGCGCCTTCGACTGCTCGAACCGGTACTGCGCGGCCTCCGCCGTTGCGCGCGCGGCGAGGTAGGTTGCGTCGTAGCCGCGTGCCGCGTCGTAGAGTTCTTGCAGGCTTTGCGCCTGCGCGAGCATCGTGGCCATGGCCAGCACCAGCCCGGCGGCGAGCGGTTTAAGCGTCACGCGCGCGAGGCCGCGGCCCAGCTTGGTTGAATGATCAGTGCGCGCTACGGGCATGACGGTTCCTTGGCTTTTCATTCTCTGTGGCGGCGGGCTGCGTCTGGCTCGCGCGTCAATAGCGTGGCACCTGAGGGGCGACCCTGAGCGACCAGGCGTCAATGCCGCCCGCGAGGTTATAGACGTTTGTGAAACCCTGTTGCGACAGGAATGCGACGACCTGCAGACTTCGCACCCCGTGATGGCATAAACAGACGATGAGCTGCGCCGCGTCGAGTTCGGCCAGCCGCTGCGGGATCTCGCGCATCGGGATGCACACCGTCGGCACGCCGTCGATGTCGAGCGCCGCGGCCGCAACCTCCCACGCTTCGCGCACGTCGAGCAGCGTGACCTGCGGCGTGTCTTGTGAAGCCTGTGCGGCGCACAGCGGCAGCAGCTCCTCGACCGCGAGCTGGCGCATCAGAAGTTGAACCGGCTCGGCTCGTCGAAGCCGTGCAGTCTGGGGGCGACGGTGTCGAACAGATCGACGCTGTTGAAGCTGTGCTCGCCGGTGCGCGTGACGCGCACCGCACGCATGATCGGTTGCTGGCCGACGATCGCGGTCAGCCGCCCGCCGATCTTCAAGCCGTCGAGCAGTGTCGAAGGCACCGATGCGACCGAGCCCGACAGCATGATCGCATCGAACGGCGCCTCGCCCGGCAGGCCGCCGCTGCCGTCGAGTTCGCGCACTGCTGCGTTGTGGACGCCCGCGCGCTGCAGGTTGTCGGTCGCCAAGCGCGCAAGTGCCGAATCGGTTTCGAGCGACAGCACGTGGCGTGCGCGGTGCGCGAGCAAGGCGGCCATGAAACCCGATCCGGCGCCGATCTCGAGCACGGTCTCGTGCGGCGCAAGCAAGAGCTCCTGCAGCATGCGCGCCTCGACCTTGGGGGCAAGCATGCTTTCGGCCCTGTCGCCCGAGGCCGGCAGCGGAATTTCGGTGTCCATGAAGGCGAGGGCGCGATAGGCGCTCGGCACGAAGTCCTCGCGCCTGACGATCGTGAGCAACGAGAGCACGGCCGGGTCGAGCACGTCCCAGGGGCGGATCTGCTGCTCGATCATGTTGAAGCGTGCGCGTTCGACGTTCCAGTGGAAGCTCATGAGTCTGATTCCCTTGCTTGATTCAACCAGGCATTTTATGGGGCCGGCGTAGTGCCGGCCGCGGTCGCATGCGGCCTCGCCAGGCCGAACTTGCGCCGGGCCCATTGCGCCAGATCATCGAGATAGCAATAGATGACGGGAACAACGACAAGCGTCAGCAGCGACGACGTGATCACGCCGCCAATCACCGCCTGCCCCATCGGCGCGCGCTGCTCCGATCCTTCGCTCATTGCGAAGGCAAGCGGCACCATGCCGAAGATCATCGCGAGCGTCGTCATCAGGATTGGCCGCAGCCGCACGCGCGCGGCGTGCAGCAAGGCTTCCTCGCGCGTCAGCGGCGCGGTGTCGCGGTCCAGCCCGTGCTCGCCCGCGTGCTCGCCGGCGCGCGAGCGGATCGCGAAATCGATCAG
Organism: Burkholderiales bacterium; assembly: GCA_039931145.1. Classification (GTDB taxonomy): domain Bacteria; phylum Pseudomonadota; class Gammaproteobacteria; order Burkholderiales; family Burkholderiaceae_C; genus CAIKUF01. The sequence goes on from JBDTSN010000326.1 coordinate 1,938, forward strand.
CAGGATCGCGTTCTTCGTCACAAGGCCCATCAGCATCACGATACCGATGATCGAGAACATGTTGAGCGTCGAGCCAAAGAGCAGTAGCGCAAGGACGACGCCGATCAGCGTCAGCGGCAGCGAAGACATCAGTGCCAGCGGCTGCAGGAAGCTGCGGAACTGGCTCGCCAGAATCATGTAGATAAAGATGACGGCCAGGCCGAGCGCACCTACCGCATACGCGAAGGACTCGTTCATGTTCTTCGTCGAGCCGCCGAATACATAGCGGTAGCCGGGTGGCCAGGCAACCTGATCGAGTACCTGCTTGATGTCGGCCGACACGTCCCCAGAACTGCGGCCGAGCGCGTTGGCGTCGATCATGATCTCGCGATTCAGATCCCGCCGGTTGATCTGGTTCGGGCCGGTCGAGGGCGTGATGTCGGCCACCTGCGACAGGCGCACCACGCGCGTGCTGCCGTCGGCAGCCGGCGCGACGTTCAGCGGCAGGTTTTTCAGATCGGCGATCGACTCGCGCTGTCCCGGCGCGAGCTGTACGTTCACGTCGTAGTTCTCGCCGTCCGGGGCGCGCCAGTTGCCGACAGTCTGGCCGGCGATCAGCGTGCGCAGCGCGCCGCCGAGTGCGTTGACGTTGAAGCCGATGTCGGCCGCGATGTCGCGCCGCACTTCGATCGACACCGTGGGCTTGTCGGGCTTGAGCGTCGTGTCCAGATCGACGAGGCCGGGAATCTCGCGCAACTTGTCGGTGATGAGCTTGGAGAGTCGGGCGAGCTCGTCGAGATCCTTGCCCTGGACCGAGAACTGCACGCTCTTGCCGCCGCCGAGATCGACGACACCGATGTTGGTGACCGTGATGCCGGGAATGCGGGCCAGCGTCTCGCGCATCGGCACCACGAGTTGAGCGATGCTGCGCTTGCGATCCTTGCGGTCGGTCAGGCGCACGTAGACGCTCGCGTAGATCTTGCCGGCCGCAGCCCCGCTGTTGATCGTCGTCACCGTGTACTTCACTTCGGGCAATTCGCGCAGCGCCGCATCAACCTGTTTGGCGCGCGCCTCGGTCGCCTCGATCGAGGAGCCGACAGGCGTGTAGAAGTTGATCTGAGTTTCCGAGAAGTCCGCCTTCGGAATGAACTCGGCGCCGAGCAATGGAATGATGAAGAAGCTGCCGATGAAGGTGGCGAGCGCGATGAGTAATGTTGCGAGCTTGTGGCCGAGCGACCAACGAAGAATGCCCTGATAAGCGTCTGACAACCAGACCGTGAAGCGGTCGAAAAGCCCCGTTACTCGCCCGATCGTGCGGTCGTAGAGCGTCACCGGCGGCCCTCGATGCACGCCGTGCGCCTGTGGATCGTTCCAGATGCTCGACAGCATCGGGTCCAGCGTGAAGCTGACGAACATCGAGATCAGCACCGCGGTGACGATCGTGATGCCGAACTCGTGAAAGAACTTGCCGACGATCCCGCCCATGAAGCCGATCGGCAGGAACACGGCGACGATCGAGAGCGTCGTCGCCAGCACCGCCAGGCCGATCTCGTTGGTGCCGGCCAGCGCCGCCTCGTGCGCGCTCTTGCCCATCTGCACGTGGCGGACGATGTTCTCGCGCACCACGATCGCGTCGTCGATCAGCAGGCCGACGCAGAGCGAGAGCGCCATCATCGTGATCGTGTTGATGGTGAAGCCGAACACGTACATGAAGAGGAAGGTGCCGATCAGGGCGATCGGCAGGGTGAGGCCGGTGATGACGGTCGAGCGCCACGAGTTGAGGAACAGGAAGACGATCAGGATGGTGAGCGCGGCGCCTTCGAACAGGGTTCGCTTGACGTTGGCCACCGAGACCCGGATCGAGCGCGAGTTGTCGCGGTTGACCTCGACCTTCACGCCCGGCGGCGTCACGGCCTTGGCGTCGGCGATCGCCTTCTGCAGGCCGTCCACCACCTCGATCGTGTTCTCGCCCTGCGACTTCTGCACCGAGAGCAGCACCGTGCGCTGGCCGTTGTAGAGCGCCAGGCTCTCGACTTCCTGCGGGC
>JBDTSN010000327.1:0-3948 GCA_039931145.1 Burkholderiales bacterium
GCGATGTCGCTGACGCCGCCGCAACGGGCGATCGCGCCCTCGACGAGGTCGTGGCTGAGGATGCGGCCTTCGGGCAGCCGACCCCCGAGCACCTGGTGCATCGCCTGCACGTGCAGCAGGCCCTTGCCGGTGAAGCTGCCTTCGCCGAACAGGTCCTGGTACAGCTCCGAACTCGCCGCGCTGTAAGGATCGATGCCGCACTGGCCGGCGAACAGCCAGTGGAACGGCGTGGCCTCCTGCGCCCTCGGCAGCGGCGTGACGATGCGCGGCTGCAGGATGCCGTAGCCGGCCACGACGCGCCGTCGGCGCGCATCGACGCGCGGCCGGTTCAGCGGGTGCGCCGCGACGCCGACGAGTTCGCGCAACGCATTCGGCGGCAACTGCGTGTCGCTGTCGAGCGTGACGACGTAGCGCGTCTGCGGCGCGGGCTGCGAACGGGCGCCAAGGGCGACGAAGGGCGAGGGCGAGGCATCTGTGTTCGCCAGCATGGCCAGCAGCTGCTCGAGCTTGCCGCGCTTGCGCTCCCAGCCGATCCAGCGCTGCTCGGTCTCGCTCCAGCGTCGTTCGCGGTGCAGCAGCAGGAAGCGCCGCGGCCCTTCAGCGCCAGCATGGTGGCGGGCCTCGATTGCGTCGATCGCAGCGATGGCTTCGGCGAGCAGGGCGGCGTCGGCTTCGGTGACCGCCGTGTCGGCATCCACGTAGTCCGTGAGCAGCGCGAATTGCGCGTGGGGTTCGTGGTTCGCGAGACTGTCGCGATCGAGCTGCGCGGCGAGCCGGCGCACGCCGGCGATGCTTTCGAGCATCACCGGCATCACCACCAGCACCCTGTGTCCGGCAGGGATGCCGTCGGCGAAGGCGAGACGCGGCAGCCGGCGTGGCGGCACCCATTCGCTGATCAGACGGTTCACGCCGGCGACCACCGCCTCGCTCGCGGGCCACAGCGCGAGCAGCGTCGTGGCCACGAGCCACGCCATCGTCGTGCCCGGTGTCGCGACATGCAGCGCCAGCGCCAGCGTGAGGCCGGCGCTGCCGAGTGCCAGGGACGCGAGATACACCGGCAGCATCAGACGATGCCGAAGACGGTTCCAACCCGGCAGCGCGACCTGGGGCAGCCCGACCGCGCGCCGCAACGCAGGGACGCCGGCACCGCGCAGCCAGTAACTCGGTGATTGGCCTTGCGCCGCGGCATCCGGCATCAGCGGGTCCGGCGCAGCGTGCAACAGCACGAACAGCGCTTCGGCCACCGCCAGCTCGCTGCGACCGCTGCGACGCGCAAGCCGCTCGATTGCGTGCAAGGTGCCGTCCTGGGTGTCGTCGCGTTCGGCGGCGAACACCGGCGACGTCTGCATGCGCTGCATCAACGCGCTGGTGCGCGCGATCAGGTCGCGCCATTCGGTGTCGCCCAGCAGCCGCAGCGAGGTGATCGCGTTGCCGACGCTCATGTTGTCGGCCGCTTCCTCGGCCTGCAGCGCGAGCTGCGCTGCAGCCGGGTCCGGCAGTGTCAGCGAGAGGGCGGCACGCACGCGCTCGCGGTTGCGCTCGCCCTGCAGTGAACGGGCCCGGGGGTCGGCGTGCAGCCGGTGCATGACCTGCAGTGCGAACGCCGCCGCGACGCCGCGTTGGCTCATGGCGTTGAACACCCGCTGCGCATCGACGCTGCCGGTATCGTCGAGCGTGTCGCACCACAGGTTGGCGGCCTCGCGCGCTGCCTTGGTCGCCGCGACGCGCTCCGACAAGCGGCGCAGGTTTTCGATCAGCACCACGCGCAGCGTCGTCGGCAGGGCCCACAGTTCGCCCAGCGTCAGCTCACGGGTCTCCTGATAGGCGACGAGGAAGTGCACCAGCAGGGCTTCGTCGAACGCGCTGTCGGTGTGGGCGACGAGGGCCCAGGCGACGCCGTAGATGCGCGGCAGGCCGGCCAGGTGCGCATCGAGCAGCACCGGCAGGTCGCGGTAATAGCGACGCGGCAGCCCGTCGTAGATCTCCTTGAGCTGGGCGAGGACGACGTAGAAGTTGTCGAGCAGCCATTCGCCTGCCGGGCTGACATGGTGGCCGCTGCGTGCCTGGAGGCCGATGTAGTACTGCGCTTCGCGCAGCACGCGGATGTTCTCCTGGATGCGCGGGAAGAAGGCGTCGGCACGACGTGCCTGCAATTTCGCGGCATGCGTCTCGCCCAGGCTGCGCCCGTGCTGCTGGAAGCGCGTGCTGCCGAAGATCTCGGCCCGGATCGGCGACTGCAGCGCGCCACGCGCCGGATCCAGCAGCGCGACCGCCTCAGCGCCGGCCGCGGCGATTCCTCGCGCTGGTCGCGCGCGCTTCATCGGTGGCTGCTCAGGCTCTCAGGACAGCAAGGCCAGGCTCGCGAGCACCAGTACGGTCATTGCCCCGAGCGTGGTCACGAAGCGCGGCGCGAGAAGGGCATCGAAGGCCTCGACCATACAGCGCAGGCGATGCAGTCGGCCGCGCGCGTAGGCGCAATGCTGCAGATGCAGGCGCAGGTCGCTGCGATCGGTGCGTTCGAAAATGGTGGCGGAATGCACGGGGCGTCCTTAGTTGAGTTGGTGTTCGGGGAAGACGTGTTCGTCAGAGCTCATCCGCGCCTGAACAATCCGGCGATGAGGCTGACGCAAGCGAGCAGCACGAACACGAAGAAAAGGACCTTGGCGATGCTCGCCACTGCGGCGGCGACACCGCCGAAGCCGAAGAGCGCAGCGACGAGCGCGATGAGGAAGAAGATGACTGCGTAGTACAGCATGGCAATGCTCCGCGAAACTCCGAATCGGCACGACCAGGCTGCTGCGGCAACGCGCAGCGCCTTGGGGCCGGTTGACCCGCCGATCAGGATGCTTCAATGCTGCGCGCCATGCACACGCGTGTCTGTGCGCTGGCGTACATGGGAGCTGCATTCACGGCGATGCGATGGCCCGGTCACGACGGGCTGGCGAACATGCCGCCTGTGCGCGCGATCGCGCACAGGCGCGCACCTGCGCTGAAGCGGGCCACGCCTATGGCGAAAGACCGATGCCGGCCAGAATCGCGTCTGGCGCATCTGCGCGACGTGCCGAGCGCCAGCCTTGTCGGCCTGCGGCGCCGGAGGTGGCGGGCGGGGTAGCCAGGCACAGGTACGAGCTCCGCGTAGGCCGGCAGGCTGATGCGATGTCGATGTCAGGCATGGCCAAGCCGATGCCTACGCTGACCTGGGACGGGCCGGCGCGGCGACCGAGAAGAGCATCGACAGTGCAATCAGGACAGTGCAATCAGAAGTGGACGCATGGAATGGATGGGACGCATGTTGAAACTCTTTCAGGGGACACGGCGGTGGCCGTGCCACCGAACGTCGAGAGCATGAGATCGCGTGAACCAGACGTCTGTCCCCCGGGACACATGGCATCGATGCCGCGATGCGCGTACCGCCGCCGCGCGCGTGCCGCGCCTCAACGCTGAGTCTTGCGCTCCGAGCGGAACACGTGGTCCCAGAAGGTGCTGGTGACGCCGTAGTAGCCGCTACCGGTCGCGTGATGCAGCGCATGCGATCGCCTGAGCCCTTTCAGCCAGCTACCGGCCACGCGGCCATGATGCATCGCATGGTGGGTCAGTGTGTACGCCAGGTAACCGCTCAACATGCCGAAGGTCAGCCCCCCTGCGTGCCACAGATTGGTCAGCGCGAGCGCCGGCACAAAGACCAGTGACACCATCAGCGCGGCGCTCAGTATGGTGGGCGTGCAGATCAGCGCGGTGGGGTGCCGATGGTGTGCGGCGTGCCAGTCGCTGAACGGGCGCACGTGATGCAGCACGAGACGATGCAGCGCGTACTCGACCAACGACCAGGTCGCGATGCCGACGATGGACAGGCCCACGACGCTCCATCGGATGGGTGCCGGCGTGGCGAGCATGAGGTAGGCGAGCAGCGACAGCCACGCCGCGCCATAGACAACGAAGTCGGCGCGG
>JBDTSN010000328.1:0-3942 GCA_039931145.1 Burkholderiales bacterium
GGCGAGCAATCGACTGCGACGAATGTCGGCGAGGGGTCGGGCCGAGCCGCTCAGTTTCGCGATCAGGTTGCCCGTCAGCCAACATTGAAGCCAGGCTGCGGGGCAGCTGCCGACAAGCTGCTCATGGACCCGGGCAGGGGCAACCATCAGCGAGAGACCGCCTGTGCTGCCTCCAGCCATCTTCAGATTGCGCCGCGGGCAAACCTCGATTCGACAGCAAGACCCGGAGCGCGCCTTACGATGGCATTCAAGACACTGGCTTCATCGCCACTTTCTCGAGCCACCATGACCTCGCCTTCACCCGACATAACCCGACATCCGCGCTGGACAAGCATCGTCGACCGCGACAAGGCCGCCGACGGCACGTTCTGGTATTCCGTGGCGACGACCGGCATTTTCTGCAGGCCCTCCTGCCCGTCGCGCCTGGCGAATCCGGAGAACGTGCGGCTGCACATCAGCGTCGCCGCCGTCGAGGCCGCCGGCTTTCGTGCGTGCCTTCGTTGCAATCCGGGCGGCATGTCAATTGAAGCTGCAAACACCGCCATCGTGGCGAAGGCCTGCAAGCTCATGGACGACGCGGCCGAAGCGCTGCCCCTGACACAACTCGCCGAATCTGTCGAGCTCAGCCCCCATTACTTTCATCGCCTTTTCAAGAAGGCGACGGGCCTGACACCGAAGGCCTACGCGGACGCCGGTCGCTCGGCTCGGCTGCGCGCGGCGCTGCCGACAGCGGCGACAGTGACCGAGGCGTTTCACGCGGCCGGCTTTGGGTCGAACGGGCGTTTCTACGAAGCCTCGGCCGGCGTGCTCGGCATGAGCCCGTCCCGCTACCGATCGGGCGGAGTCGACGAGGTACTCACCTTCGCCGTCGGCCAGTGCTCGCTCGGCGCCATCCTCGTCGCTTCCAGCGCCAAGGGCGTCGTCGCGATCCTGATGGATGACGATCCGCAGGCATTGGTGCGCGATCTCGAAGACCGGTTCCCGCGGGCCCGGCTTGTCGGCGGCGACGCGGCTTACGAGCAACGGGTGGCCCAGGTGGTCGGCATGATCGAAGCCCCTGCACATGGGCTCGCGCTGCCGCTGGACGTGCGCGGCACGGCGTTTCAGCAACGCGTCTGGCTGGCGCTGCGCCAGATTCCGGCCGGGCAAACCGAAACCTATGCGGGCATCGCCGAGAAGATCGGCGCGCCGCGTTCCACGCGTGCCGTGGCCGGAGCGTGCGCAGCCAACGCCCTGGCGGTGGCGATCCCCTGCCACCGCGTCGTGCGCAGCGACGGCGGCCTTTCGGGCTACCGCTGGGGCGTGGAGCGCAAGCGCGAGCTGATCGACCGCGAACAGCAAGCACAGGGGCGGGCCGCGTGAAGCGCGAGGAGGCGATGCTGGCTGACATCGGCACGCGCGTGCAGGACATCGACACTGCCGTGCTGCAAATCGACTTGGAAGCGCAGGGCTGGTCGGTGCTGCGCGGGTTGCTCACGGCACCGCAGTGCGACGACCTGGCTTGCCTCTACAGTCAGGACACGGGCTTTCGCAGTCGTGTGGTGATGGAGCGGTATTCCTTCGGGAAGGGCGAGTATCGATACTTCGCCTACCCGCTACCGCCGTTGGTCGAGAGCCTGCGCACGGCGCTCTATCCGCGCCTGGTGCCCGTCGCCAATGAATGGCACGAGCGCATGGGCATGGCATCGCGCTTCCCGGCGCAGCACGCCGAGTTCATCGCCCGCTGCGCCGCTGCTGGCCAGTCGCGACCCACGCCACTGCTGCTGCAGTACGGTGCCGGCGACTACAACTGTCTGCACCAGGACCTGTACGGCGAGCACGTCTTTCCGCTGCAGGTGGCGGTGCTGCTCTCCGAGCCCTCGGTGGACTTCACTGGCGGCGAGTTCGTGCTCACCGAGCAACGGCCGCGCATGCAGACGCGTGTGGGCGTGGTGCCGCTGATTAAGGGCGATGGCGTGGTGTTCGCCGTCAACAGCCGCCCTGTGCGCGGCACGCGGGGCGACTACCGGGTGAAGCTGCGCCACGGGGTCAGCAAGGTCGTGCACGGGCACCGGCACACGCTGGGCATCATTTTTCATGACGCCAGCTAGCCGCACAGCACAAGAAGAGCTGTTCGACCTTGTCGCGGCGCCTGCTGCCTGGCGTGAAGAGCTGGAACCGGCTGCGTTCGTCCTGCGCGCCTTCGCCGTCGAGGAAGCGCCCGCCTTGCTGGAGGCGATCGAGAGGATCGCGCAGGTCGCACCCCTGCGTCACATGACAACCGCGCGCGGCTGGCGCATGTCGGTGGCCATGACGAACTGCGGCCAGGCCGGCTGGCTGAGCGACGCCACTGGCTACCGCTACGACGGGATCGATCCGCAGACGCATCGGCCGTGGCCGGTGATGCCTGAAGTCTTCGCGGGGCTTGCCAGCCACGCCGCGAGCGCAGCGGGCTTCGATACCTTCGTTCCCGATGCGTGCCTGATCAATCGCTACGAGCCCGGCGCAAGGCTGTCACTCCATCAGGACAGGAACGAACAAGACTTCGGTGCGCCGATCGTGTCGGTCTCCCTGGGCGTGCCGGCGTCCTTTCTATGGGGCGGCGCCGCCCGATCGCACAGGCCGCGCCGGGTGCGCCTGGAACATGGCGACGTTGTCGTTTGGGGTGGCTCGGCGCGTCTCAACTTCCACGGCATCGAAGCGCTGCGCGAGGGCCATCACCCGCTGACCGGCAGCGTGCGTTTCAACCTGACCTTCCGTCGCGCGCTGTCACGGGGTTGATCCGCCACTGACATCACACATTCGATGTCAAGAATCGGAGTGCGGGCCGCGTAGCCTGTCACTAAGCTTCGAGTCAACAAGGTTGAAGCAGGTCGCTGCCCCCTGGTGCCGACTGACGCTGTTGCGGCACTCGGCGATCGAGACCATCGGCCGTGGCATGCAGCTGAGATTGGCCATGCTGCCTGTGCCTAGAAAGCGACCTCAAACATGCCTCACACGGCGCCCACCTGTAGTCATGTGCCGGGACCGGCGACGCTCGGCGACTTCGTTGCGAGCTGCGGAGCCGGTACCGCTTCGAGTCTGGAATGGAGTGCTACGCTGCCGGACTTCACCCGAGTTGTCGTCAGTGACGTTCGCGGCGCCCCGAGCGCGGTTGGCCTTGAGAGGACCGTATCTATAGTTCAAAGCCGTACCTATCTGGAACACCGAGCCCGCCAGCTTTTGACACCATTTACCAAGGAAGTTGGAACCTGGCAACTTGCGACCCTCGACTTCGGATCCGAAGCGCGGCGTCATCGATGCCAGTTCCTGATGTGCTTTGCCTTTCGGCCCGCGCAGGGCGTGCTGTCGATCACGAGCCCATCCGTCGACATCGGCTTCGCCTTGCCCCCGCCTGCAACTGGCGAACCGGTCTTCATCTTGAGCGCCGTGGCGGCTGTCAACTTCTCCATGCAAGGACCGCATCGCTTCTCTTTCTACGTATGCCGATCGCTTGCCGCGGGCCACCATGAGGCGTTGCGCCGCTTCGAGGCCAACGAGTGCGCTTCGTGGCGCATGCTGGCGGGTGCATCGTCGTGTCGCGAGCGACGAGTGGTCCAGTGGGCCGATTGGACTGCGCCCTTGTTGCGCCAATACTGCCAGCGAATCGGCTGTCACTACCGCCGAAGCGCCCGCCTCGCCCAACTCAGGCCCGCCGGCATTGCCCTCAACATCGGCTGAAACTTACACTGCGCATTCCACCGCCGAGCCGGCCGTTCAGTTGAACGGGGGTTTATCCGGCGCCATGCGCCACCTTGCCTTCGTCCAGCTTCAGCTCGGCTTCTGATTGACGCTGTTCGTCAAGTCCCGCAATCGCCGTACGAGGCATGGGTAACATCTCAATCCGCTTCGCCTCGCCTTCTGATTCGCTGTGCCTGCACGTCCTGGCAACGCAGGTGTTTCTCGAAACCTACGCCACTTCGG
>JBDTSN010000329.1:0-3941 GCA_039931145.1 Burkholderiales bacterium
TGAACCTCGCCCACGGCAACCCGATCATCACCGAGACGAACACGCTGCAGGCTGAAGAGGAGGGCACGCACTATCGGCCTGCTGCCATCTTCCGTTCCGTCGATCGCTGGCTCACCGTCAGTCCCGGCAAGGGCGTGCCCGTCGCACCGCCCGTTGCCGCGCGCGTGCGCGGCGCGATGCTCGGCGTGCTGCTGTCGCAGACGGTCGATATCCTCGATCGCGGCATCGGCAGCGCGGCCGATCTCGACCTCGGCTGCCGTGTCGCGCTTGGCTTCAAGCGCGGGCCGCTCGAGATCATGCGCGAGGCGGGCGATGCCGAGTGCGATCGCATCCTGCAGCGCTTTGTGCAGGACCGGCCGGGCATGCCCGCCGCCGAGCGTGCCCTCGTCGAATATCAACCGCAGGAGCGCCACGTCCTCGTCGACGAGATCGACGGCGTGAAGATCATCACGCTGCGCCGGCCCGAGGCGCTCAACGCGCTGCACGACGAGATGACGGACGAGATCCTGGCCGTGATCCGTCGCTTCGAGGGTGACCCGGGAGTGGCCGGCTTCGTCATCGTCGGCTACGGCACGAAGGCGTTTTGCGCCGGCGCCGACATCGGCCGCTTTCCGTCGCTGCTCGGCGACGCAGACGCCGCGGCGCAGTACGCGCGCGATTGCTCGCGGCTCCTCGTGCATCTGGACGCCTGCGCGAAACCGGTCGTCACTGCATTGAACGGCATCGCGCTCGGCGGCGGCTTCGAGCTCGCGATGCGCTGCCACGCGCTCGTCGCCGATCGCGGCGCGTGGATGCAACTGCCCGAAGTGACGCTCGGCATCCTGCCCGGCATCGGCGCGATGGTCGTGCCGTACAGGCGCTGGCCGGGTGCGGCGGCGACCTTTCACCGCATGCTCACGCGCGGCGCGAAGCTCAGCGCGGAGCTCGCGCAAACGCTTGGCGTGATCGATGCGCTCGCCGACGGCTACGACGACCTGATCGCGAAGGCGATCGCACGCGTGCGTGCGATGAATGGAGCGCCGCCGCGCATCGCAGACGGACCGATTTCGGTGCCGGCGTTTGATGCCGCGGGAGCGAGCGAGGCGGGTGCACGCGTGCTCAGCGCCAACGTGATCGCCTTGATCGAGAAAGCGGTGACCGATGCTGCCGCGGCGTCATCGCTCGATGCGGCGCTAGAGGTCGGCTATCGGGCCTTCGGCGCCGTCGCGTGCAGCGCCGCCGCGCGCGAGGGCATCGACGCGTTCATGACGAAGCGCAAACCCGATTTTGGCGCCACAGGCTAAACATGCAGGCTGCGCGAATCATTGATGCAATGCGCAGGCAGATCGAGTCCCGTCCACCTGTCATCCAACCCCCAGGAGAACCCCGATGAGCAAGCTCCCCTTCCTCGCGTCCGCCACGCTCGCGGCGCTGCTGACCATCGCGCAGGCGCAGGCGCAGACGACGATGACCGCGTCCTCATGGGTGCCGCCCGCGCATCCGCTGACGGCCAACATCTTCGTGCCATGGCTCAAGGAGGTCGAGGCGGCGACGCAGGGCCGCGTCAAGTTCAACATGCTGCCGAAAGCGCCGGTCGCGCCACCGCAGACGTTCGACGCGGTGAAGGACGGCGTGACCGACGTCTCGATCACGGTGCAGGGTTACACGCCGGGTCGATTCGTCCTCACCAAGATGGCGGAGTTCGATTTCCTCGGCGACTCGGCGGAAGCGACCTCGGTCGCGTACGAGCGCATCTACAAAAGGGAGCTTGCGAAGTACGACGAGCACAAGGGTGTGAAGGTGATTGCCGTCTTCACCCACGGACCGGGCGAGATCTTCACCGTCAGCAAGCCGGTGTCGAGCCTTGCCGATCTGCAGGGCATGAAAATCCGCGTCGGCGGCGGCATTGTCAACGACTACACCAAGGCGCTCGGTGCGAGCCCGCTGCTCAAGCCTTCGAGTGAGGCGTTCCAGATGCTGCAAAGCGGCGTTGCCGATGGCATCTTCTTTCCACCCGAGTCGGTTCCCGGCTTCAAGCTGACGAGCCTCATCAAGTACGGCACGCTCGTCCCCGGCGGCCTCTACAACACGAGCTTCGTGATGATGATGAACGAGGCCAAGTACAACGCGCTGCCGCAGGCCGATCGCGATGCGATCGACAAGCTTTCGGGCGAACATTTCGCGCGCCTCGCTGGCAAGGCGTGGGACGCCGCCGACGCGGCCGGCATGACGACGATGAAGGCGGCCGGCGTCCAGTTCCAAACCGCGAGCCCTGCGTTCGTTGCCGAGATCAAGACGCGGCTCGATCCGGTCGAGACCGCCTGGTATGCCGAGATCAAGCCCAAGGGCGTCGACGGCGCGGCGCTGATGAAGGAGTTCCGTGCCGAGATCGCCAAGGTGGCAGCCGGCAAGTAGGCCGCCTGCGGACATGAACCTCGACGACGCAAACCGGGGCACACGCCAGGCGCCGCGGCTGCTGCGCCAGGCGGACCAGGTGCTTGGCATGATCGCCGCGCTGACGCTCACGGCAATGGTGCTGCTGACCTGCGTCGACGTCGTCGGGCGCTACTTCTTCAATCAGCCGCTCACCGGCGCGTTCGAACTGACCGAGCAGGCGATGGGGGCGCTCGTCTTTTCCAGCCTGCCGCTCGTCGCGCTGCGCCGCCAGCACGTCACGGTCGATCTGTTCGATCACCTCGTACCGACGCGCTGGAGGCGGCTGCAGGCCGCGATCGTCGATCTCGTCGCAGCCGTCTGCACCGGCGCGATCGCGTGGCGGCTGTGGGCCAAGGCGCTCGAGATGCGCGCGAACGGCGAGACGACGGCTGTGCTGCAGTTTGTCGTCCATCCGCTCGTCTTCTTCATGGCGACACTCACATTTATCGCGGTGATCGTGATGCTCGTGCTGGCGTGGCTCGACGCCACCGGCAACGCGCCGATCACGATCGAATGAACGAAGCGCTGATCGCCTTCGGCGCGATGCTGCTACTCGCGTTCGCGCGCGTGCCAATCGCGTTCGCGATGGGCCTCGTCGGCTTTGCCGGCTTCGCGCTCAAGGTCAGTGCGGCGGCCTCGTTCGCGATGGTCGGCGCGGTGACCTACGAGACTGGTTTGTCCTATGCGCTCTCGATCGTGCCGCTCTTCGTGCTGATGGGCAACCTCGTCACCCGCGCGGGCCTGTCGGAGGAGTTGTACACAGCGTCGCACGCTTTCCTCGGGCATCGCCGCGGCGGCCTCGCAATGGCGACGATCGTCGCCTGCGGCGGCTTCTCGGCGATCTGCGGCTCGTCGATCGCGACCGCGGCGACGATGGCCAAGGTCGCAGTGCCGCCGATGCGGCGCTACGGCTATTCGGAGGCACTTGCGTCTGGGTCAGTTGCCGCCGGTGGCACGCTCGGCATCCTGATTCCGCCTTCGGTCGTGCTCGTCATCTACGGCATCCTGACGCAGCAAAACATTGGCAAGCTCTTCATCGCAGGCGTGCTGCCTGGCCTGCTCGCGGTGTGCTGCTATATCGGCGCGATCATGTTCACGGTGTGGCGCGATCCGTCATCGGGCCCACCGGCGGAGCGTGTACCGATGGCCGAACGCATGCGCGCACTCAAGAACGTGTGGGGGGTGATCGCACTCGTCGTGCTCGTCCTCGGCGGCATCTACGGCGGTGTCTTCACGCCGACCGAAGCGGCTGCGATTGGCGCATTCGGCGCCTTCATCTTTGCCGTCTGGCGTCGCGGCTGGTCGCTCGCGTTCTTTCGCGACGTGCTGGTCGAAAGCGCGGTCACGACCGGCATGCTGTTCATGATCCTGATCGGCGCCCTGATCTTCGCCAACTTCGTCAACATGACGAGCATGCCAGGTGAACTGATCGCGCTCACCGAGCGCTTCTCGAGCACGCCGTTGCCGGTGATCGCCGCGATCTGCCTGATCTACGTGCTGCTCGGCTGCGTGCTCGAGAGCATGTC
>JBDTSN010000330.1:0-3932 GCA_039931145.1 Burkholderiales bacterium
GCAACTCACCGCCAGCGTCTCGGCCAAGCGCATCAGCGCGATCGTGAATCTGTGGGGCCTCGCGCTCGTGACGCCGTTCGGCGCGTGGATGGCTCTGTCGTTCGACTTCCATGCCGTCACGCCGGCTATGTGGGGCCTGCTGCTGTTTTACGCCCTCGCAGCGAGCATGGTGACGGTCTGGCTATGGATGACCGGGCTGAAGCACGTGCCGGCTGCATCGGCCGGCGTCTACAGCGTGATGCTGCCGGTGAGCGCCGCCGCCATCGGCGTGCTTGTGCTCGGTGAGCCCTTCGGCAACACGTACGCGATCGCTTTCGTGCTCGCGATCGCTGGGGTCTTGCTGGCAACGCGCCGCGGCGTGCCGCCGCCACCCTGATCCGAACCGCGTGCGCTTTGGCGCCGCTCAGGCGGTCGAGGCAAGTGTCTTGGCGTGCGTCATCGATTCGCGCGCCATTGCGGCCACCTTGCGCGGTGGCTCGAGCTTGAGCCGATGATCCGACCACACTTGGCGCCAACGGCGCGCGCCCGGCACGCCGTTCCACAAGCCGAGCGCATGGCGCATCGCGTGCGGCCACGGCCTGCCTGCTTGGTGAAGTTCATCAAGATACGCGACCCACGCTGCCTCGACCTGTTCGAGCGACTCGCACGGGCCCCGCTCACCAAAGAAGCGCTCGTCCCACGCCGCCATCGACCACGGCTCGTGATAGGCGCGCCGGCCGAGCATCACACCATCGACATGGCGCAGGTGCTCGTCAATCGCAGCATCACCCGGCACGCCGCCATTCAGCACGACCGTGAGCGCCGGGAACTCGCGCTTGAGCCGGTAGACGAATTCATGCCGCAATGGCGGCAGCTCGCGGTTCTCCTTCGGGCTGACCCCTTGCAACCAGGCGTTGCGCGCGTGAACGATGAAGACGGTGCAGCCGGCGTCGGCAAGCGTGCCGACGAAATCGCGCACGAAAGCGTAGTCTTCGACGCGGTCGATGCCGATCCGGTGCTTGACGGTGATCGGCAGGCCGCCGGCCGCGTCCAGCATCGCGCGCACACAGTCGGCGACGAGCTGCGGCTCAGCCATCAGACATGCGCCGAAGGCACCGCGCTGCACGCGCTCGCTCGGGCAGCCGCAGTTCAGGTTCACCTCGTCGTAACCCCAGCGCCGCGCAAGCCCGACGCAGGCCGCAAGATCGGTCGGCTCGCTGCCGCCGATCTGCAATGCAAGCGGATGCTCGATCGCGTCGAAGTCGAGGTTGCGCGCAACGTCGCCGTGCAGCAGCGCGCCCGTCGTGACCATCTCGGTATAGAGCCGCGTGCGACGGGTGAGCAACCTGTGGAACACGCGGCAATGCGTGTCCGTCCAGTCCATCATCGGCGCGACGGACAAGCGCCAGGGGTTGAAGGCTTGGGTAGGTGGCATCCGGGGTCGAGACATGGCCGGCGCGTTGGCCGAAGGTTCGGCTCGATGTCGACACCGGTCACGGCACAGGCGCGATTGTCGCCCGACCCGCTCAAACGACCTCCTTGCAAGCCCCCGAATGCGGCCTTGCACGCGCCAAGCCGGGATTTCTGCGCGCTATGAGCCTCCGGTGCGGCTTGCAGCATCGCGGTTCGGAGGCAGAATGGCCCTTCCGTCCCACGCTTTGGCGCCGGGCGGCTGGCAACCCAGTGCGACGAGGTGAACCATGGCGAGCGAACAACGCGCGGCAACGGCCGCATTCCCGGGAGTGGCCGAAGAGGCCGTCAAACTGACGCCCGGCACGTCGGTCAGTGCCAAGACGGCGAATGGCGAGACTTATCCGTTGATGCGCCAGCTCGGCGGGCGCGCCTACCAGTTGCTCGCCGCGACGCGCGCGGCCGATCACTTCATCGCGCAAGAGAGCGATGCGGATCGGGATACCGGCTCCTGGCTGATCTCATGTGCCGTCACGCTGGCGGAGGAACTCGCGGACGATCTGGACGGCATGGCCAGGAACATCAAGGCGAGCGCGACCGATGCGGCCTTGTCGCTCGGCTTCCAGAAGCTGCGCGCACGCGCCCACCAGTTGCACGCGGCGACACGGGCGGCTGACCACTTCATGGAGCAGGACAGCAATGTCGACCGTAGCACCGGCTCGTGGTTGATCGCCTGCGCGCTCGGCCTCGCCGACAAGCTTGCCAACGAACTCGAGGAGCTTGCGAATGGCATGCGCCACGGCTCGGGTGACGTCGCGATGCCGACATCGGACCGCCGCCCTGGAACGACATTGCACAGCGCGTCGATCTGAGCACCAGCCCGACACCTGCTGACGGAAGGTCAGGCGGGCTGGCGCAACGGTTCTGACGGTCGCGCTACGCGATCGGGCTCACCGCCGGTAGATCGACCGAAGCGCGCATCGCGAGCAGTTCGTTGACGACGAGCGCTCCGATCACGAGTGCACCGCCGACGAGCGTCGCGGGGCTCGGTTGCTCGCCCGCAAAGAGCCAGACCCAGGCGACACCGAGAATCACTTCGAGCAGGCCGAGCAGCGACACCTCTGGCCCCGGTAGCACGCGCGTAACGCGAACGACGAGCAGACAGGGCACGGCAAGCTGAAACACGCCGAGCAGGGCGAGCAACGTCAGGTCGTGCGTCGACGCCTGAAACGGCGTCGCCCATGGCAGCACACCGAGCATCGAGATCAGCGCGCCGATCAGCACGGCGCTCATCATGTCCTTGCCTTCCTCGGTCTTGCCGTGCTGAACATGCTGCAGCACCGTCCAGTTGATCGCCGCCGCGACCGGCACGCAAAACGCCACCGCGATGCCGATCAACTGCTCGGCGTCCGAAGCGCCGGCCTCGTTTCCGAACATCCATGCAATGCCCGCACCGGCGACACCGATCGCGCCCCAGGTCCGTGCGCTGAGCCGATGGCCGAGGACGAAGCGCGACATCACGGCCGTCAGCAAGGGACCGATCGACATCGTGACAAGCACGTTCGCGACCGAGGTCAGCGTGATCGCGACCATGAACGCGGTGAACATCACCGACCAGCACACGCCCGACGCCCACACCGGCCACGGCGAGCGCGCCAGCCGGCGCCAGAACGCGGGCCCGCGCATCACGCTGAACGCGATCGACAACGCGAGCGCGTTGAAGGTGCTGCGCCAGAAAGTTACCTCGAAGCTGCGCGCCGCCTCGAGATGACGCGTCACGACGCCTGCCGTGCTCCACAGCAGCGTGACGAGCACCATCAGGAAAACCGCTTTGCGATGCGTCATCGCCATGTCTACGCGATAGTGATCAGGCCGCCTCGCGGCTTGCTCTCTTTCGGTCGTGTTCCTTCAGATACCTCTTGCGCAGCCGGATTGACTTCGGCGTGATCTCGACGAGCTCATCATCCTCGATGAACTCGACCGCGTACTCGAGCGTGAGCTGGATCGGCGGCGTGATCTTGATCGCGTCTTCCTTGCCCGAGACGCGGAAGTTGGTGAGCTGCTTGCCGCGCACCGCGTTGACGACGAGGTCGTTGTCGCGCGAGTGGATGCCGATGATCATGCCTTCGTACAGCGCGTCGCCCGCCTTCACGAACATGCGGCCGCGGTCGTCGAGCTTGCCGAGCGAGTACGTCACCGCCTCGCCGTCGTCCTGGCTGATCAGCACGCCGTTCTTGCGCCCGGCGATCTCGCCCTTGTAGGCCTCGTAGCCGTCGAAGATGTTGCTGATCAGGCCGGTGCCGCGCGTCAGGTTCATGAACTCATTGGAAAACCCGATCAGGCCGCGTGCGGGAATACGGTATTCCAGCCGGACCCGGCCACGGCCGTCGGTTTCCATGTTCACCAGGTCGCCCTTGCGCTCGCCCAGGGCCTGCATCACGCCGCCCTGGTGGGCGTCCTCGATGTCCGCCGTGACCAGTTCGATCGGCTCGCACTTCTCGCCGTTGATCATCTGGAACACCACGCGCGGCTTGCTCACGGCA
>JBDTSN010000331.1:0-3932 GCA_039931145.1 Burkholderiales bacterium
TGGACCTGGCGCCGGGCGCTGCGGATTGCACGCTCAGCGCTCTCGGCGTTGAGGACGTATCGCGCTTCAGACTCGGTAAAAGCATCGAAGCCGAAACCGAATCGTCCGCGCCACCAATTTTCGATGTGTCCATGCTTGTCTCGCAGGTCCTGTAGTACTTCGGGTGACACGGCAAGTCTGGCAGATCGCTGCTGGCCCGTCAAAACCACCGCGCCGACGACCTTCCCACCCTTGGCCTCGATGTGCCCTTTCAGGTTGGCGAGCGTGCCGCCTTGTCCGACGAAGTCGTCGAGCAACAAGTAGCTTGTCCCCGGGACGACCGTGCCTGCAAACAGCGCCGGATTGGCGAGCCGGTGCCAGCCGGAAGATCCGGTATGTCCCACCCGATTGATCTGAACCAAGGCGCTCTCCATGGGTAGCTCAAGCTCGACCGACAGCCGGCTTGCCATGGCCAGGGGAATGAGGTTCACGCCGCCGGCTTCCAAGGCGTGCACTGCGGCCAGTGTCGGTCTGGCCCCGGCAAGCGCGGCGCGAACAGCGTCAGCGTTCAGCGTGTCTTCGATCAACCGCGCGGCGGCGCTGACGCTGCCGGCCTTGCCGGCAGCGTAGTCGGCATGCTCCTTGACGGCCCGTCTCGGAGCCATGATCTGCGCGGACTTGAAAGTCCATGCCGCGCTTCGCTCTGGTGCGCGCTGTGGTGCGTCCTGCATCCTCGTATTCTCAGTCCGCTCACCTCCCGTAAATCGTCCGCCGAAGAGCCGCGCAGGCCGCCGAGGTCGCATCGGCCGCTGTGCATCAGACGTGAGTTCGGGTGTTGTGAGCTCGATGGCCGCCGCCTCGACTAAAATCGCGCCACCATGGCCGATCCCACACCGTCTGAAGTCGAGCGCTACATTGCCGAGGCGCTTCCCTGCGATCACATCGAGGTTGAAGGCGATGGCCGGCACTTCTTCGCCACCATCGTCTCCGCCGCGTTCGAGGGCAAGCTGCGCGTGCGGCGCCATCAACAGGTTTATGACGCGCTCGGCGATCGCATGCGCGAGCAGATTCACGCGCTGTCGATGAAGACGCTGACCCCCGCCGAGTGGGCGCAGTCGGCTCCGCAAGGGACGCAACAGCACAACTGAAGGCGAACGCCGCAGCCTGCCTGCGGCTGTGGCAGGCCGTGAGGGGCCTGTGCAAGCCGAAGCAGCGCCAGGCGAATCCGTGACATGGACAAACTTCTCATCCGCGGCGGCCGCCGCCTGAACGGCGAGGTCACGATCTCGGGCGCGAAGAATGCCGCGCTGCCCGAGCTGTGCGCTGCGCTGCTCACGGCCGAGCCGGTGCGGCTTGCGAACGTGCCGCAGTTGCAGGACGTGAACACGATGCTGCGCCTGCTGCGCAACATGGGCGTCGCCGCCCTGCGCCCGGCCGACCGGCCCGATGAGTTGACGCTCGACGCCAGCAAGGTCACCTCGCCCGAGGCGCCCTACGAACTCGTGAAGACAATGCGCGCGTCGATCCTCGCGCTCGGCCCGCTGCTCGCGCGCTTCGGCGAGGCACGGGTGTCGCTGCCCGGCGGCTGCGCGATCGGCTCGCGGCCGGTCGATCAGCACATCCTTGGCCTGCAGGCTATGGGCGCGCAGATCAGTGTCGAGCACGGCTACATCATCGCCAAGGCCGAGCGGCTGAAGGGCGCGCGGATCGTGACCGACATGATCACCGTCACCGGCACCGAGAACCTGCTGATGGCGGCGACGCTCGCCGACGGCGAGACGATGATCGAGAACGCAGCGCAGGAGCCCGAGGTCGCCGACCTCGCCGAGATGCTGATCGCGATGGGCGCGCGGATCGAGGGCCACGGCACGAGCCGCATCTGCATCCAGGGCGTCGAGCGGCTGCACGGCGTCACGCACCGCATCGTTCCCGATCGGATCGAGGCCGGCACGTTTCTCTGCGCCGCGGCGGCGGCGGGCGGCGACGTGGTGTTGCGCGACGCGCGCGCCGGGCATCTCGAAGCGGTGATCGACAAGCTGCGCGAGGCGGGTGCGATCGTCGAATCTGGCGATGCCAACGGGCAGGGCTGGATCCGCATCCGCAGCGACGGGCGCCTGAAAGCGGTGAGCTTTCGCACCGCCGAGTACCCCGCCTTCCCGACCGACATGCAGGCGCAGTTCATGGCGCTCGACTGCATCGCCGACGGTACATCGCGGGTGATGGAGACGATCTTCGAGAACCGCCTGATGCACGTCAACGAGCTGATGCGCCTGGGCGCGAACATCGCGATCGACGGCCACGTCGCGGTCGTCGAGGGCGTTCCCAGGCTGTCGGGCGCGACCGTGATGGCGACCGACCTGCGCGCGTCGGCAAGCCTCGTCATTGCCGGCCTCGTCGCCGAGGGGCAGACGGTCGTTGATCGCATCTATCACCTCGATCGCGGTTACGACCGGATCGAGAACAAGCTGCGTGCGCTCGGCGCCGACATCGAGCGCAGCGGATCATGACGATCACCCTCGCGCTCTCCAAGGGCCGCATCTTCGACGACACGTTGCCGCTGCTGAAGGCGGCCGGCATCGAGGTGCTGGAGGATCCGGAGAAGTCCCGCAAGCTCATCCTCGGCACGAGCCGGTCCGACGTGCGCGTCGTCCTCGTGCGTGCGAGTGACGTGCCGACCTATGTGCAGTATGGCGGCGCCGATCTCGGCGTCGCGGGCCACGACATCCTGCTCGAGCATGGCGGCCAGGGCCTCTATCAACCGCTCGATCTCGGCATTGCGCGCTGTCGGCTGAGCGTCGCGGTGCGCGCCGATTTCGACTACGCCGCCGCCGTGAAGCAGGGCTCGCGCATCCGCGTCGCAACCAAGTACACGACGTGCGCGCGCGAGCATTTCGCCAACAAGGGCGTGCACGTCGATCTGATCAAGCTCTACGGCTCGATGGAGCTTGCCCCGCTCACGGGTCTGGCCGACGCGATCGTCGATCTCGTCTCGACCGGCAACACGCTGAAGGCGAACGGCCTCGTCGAGGTCGAGACCATCATGCCGATCTCGGCGCGGCTGATCGTCAACCAGGCTGCGCTCAAGCTCAAGCGTGAACCGCTGCGTGCGCTGATCGACGCGTTCGAGCGGGCGAGCACGACGCCAACAACGACGCCGTAAGCCGCGATGCGAACCAAGATCCGCCGCCTCGACACGCGCGCCGCCGATTTCGACGCCGAGCTCGCACGCCTGCAGCATTGGTCGGCGGAGGCGGACGCGGCGATCGAGCAGCGCGTTGCCGAGATCATTGCCGACGTTCGCGCGCGAGGTGACGCGGCACTGCTCAAATTCACACGCCGCTTCGATGGGTTGACCGTCGAATCGATGGCGGAGCTCGAACTGTCGCGCGCCGATTTCGCCGCCGCTTACGACGGCCTCCCGCCGGCACAGCGCAACGCGCTGCAGGCAGCTGCCGATCGGATTCGCGACTATCACGCGCGCCAGCTCGACGCCTGCGGGCGCTCCTGGCGCTATCGCGACGCCGACGGCACGCTGCTCGGGCAAAAGGTGACGCCGCTCGATCGCGTCGGCGTCTACGTGCCGGGCGGCAAGGCGGCGTATCCGTCGAGCGTGCTGATGAACGCGCTGCCGGCGACCGTCGCGGGCGTCGGCGAGATCGTGATGGTCGTGCCGACACCGGCGCGCAAGGACGCCAAAGCCGGGGGCGCGGGTGAGGGAGCTAAGGGCGGACGCAACGCCCTCGTGCTCGCCGCGGCGCATCTGGCTGGCGTTACGCGCGCCTTCACCATCGGCGGCGCGCAGGCGGTTGCCGCGCTCGCCTACGGCACGGCGAGCGTGCCGCGCGTCGACAAGATCACCGGCCCGGGCAACGCGTATGTGGCGAGTGCGAAGAAGCGCGTCTTCGGCCAGGTCGGCATCGACATGATTGCGGGTCCGAGCGAGATCCTCGTCC
>JBDTSN010000332.1:0-3924 GCA_039931145.1 Burkholderiales bacterium
ATCGTGATCCAGGTGCAGGACGGCCAGGTGGCCGAAATCTTCAATGCCAAGGGCCTCGTCGGCAAGGCGAAGTATCCGATGCCGGCCTGGAACGCCAGGTAGCCGCCGCCGCACACGACACTGCAAAGCCGCCGCGTGGATCTGCTTGCACAGGTTCTCGTCAACGGCATCTTGCTGGGCGGGCTGTATGCCGTGATGGCGCTTGGGCTCGCGCTCGTCTGGGGCGTGCTCAACATCGTCAATCTGGCGCACGGCGCATTCATCATGCTCGGCGGCTATGTGTCGTGGCATCTCTACACCTATCTGCACATCGATCCGTTCGTCGGCCTGCCGATCACTGCCGCCATCATGTATGCGCTCGGCTATGCAATCCAGCGCGGCCTGTTGAACCTGATCGTGCGGGCGCCGATGTTCAACACCTTGTTGATCACCTTCGGCCTCGAGGTGCTGCTGACGTATCTGGCGCAACTCGCGTTCTCGGCCGATTTCCGCACCATCAATCCATCGTATTCCGGTACCCACTGGCAGTTGGGCCCGGTGGTGCTGCCGCGGGTGCGTGTCGCCGCATTCGGCATGGCGATCGTGCTCACCGTCGGCATGTGGCTGTTCCTGCTGCACACGCGGCTCGGGCGTGCGATTCGGGCGACGGCGCAGAACCTGGTGGCGGCGCGGCTTTACGGCGTCGAGCCGCGCCACCTGTATGCGACGACCTTTGCAATCGGCATTGCGCTGGCCGGCGCTGCAGGCGGCCTGTATGCCACGGTGTCGCAGCTCAACCCCTACATCGGCGGCGTGCTGACCGCCAAGTCTTTTGCGATCGCGATCATCGGCGGGCTCGACAACCCGCTTGGCGTGCTCGTCGGCGGCCTGTTCCTGGGCATCGTCGAATCGCTGACGACGCTCTACATCGGCCCGACCTATGCCGACGTCGCCAGCTTCGGCATCCTGGTGCTGGTGCTGATCGTGCGGCCGACCGGCCTGCTGGGCAAAGCCGCATGAGACACCTTGTGTCAACCTTGGCATGGCGGGCCGAGCGCCGTGCTGCTCCCAAGCCGGCCCGCATCCCCTCGGGGGATCGGCCGATGTACTCGTCGGACGAGGGGTTGTCATCAGCCCGCCCGGCCGCTCCGAAGTGGGCTCGCACCGCAGTGCGCAGCACGGAGGCTACCCAGTGAGAACCTGGCACATCGCCCTCGGGGTCGCGGTGCTGGTGGCGCTGGCGGCGCTGCCCTGGTACGGCTCGGATGTGATGATCCAGTTCGGCATCAGTGCGATGTTGCTGGCAGTGCTCGCGCAGGGCTGGAACATCATCGGTGGCTACACCGGCTACCCGTCGTTCGGCAACTCGGTCTTCTACGGCCTGGGCGCGTATGGCACGGCGATCGCGATGGTGCAGTGGCACCTGCCGTTTGGTGTCGGCATGGCTTTCGGCGCGTTGCTGGCGGTCGTCTTTGCGGTGGCGCTCGGCATTCCGGTGTTGCGCCTGCGCGGGCATTACTTCGCGATTGCCACTCTGGCGCTGTCGCAGGTGATGATCGCGATCATCTCCAACATTCCGCTTGCCGGGCAGAACATCGGCCTCGTGCTGCCGCCGCTGAACAACGACCGGATGTTCTACGGGCTGTCGCTCACGCTGCTGGTGGTGACGACTGCGACCATCTTCTGGCTGACACGCAGCCGCTTCGGCTTCGGCCTGATCGCGATTCGCGAAGACGAAGAAGGCGCTGCCGTGATGGGTGTCAACACCACCCTCTACAAGGTGCTTGCGTTTGCGCTTTCCGGTTTCTTCAGTGCGCTCGCCGGCGGCATCCATGCCTACTGGATCACCTTCCTCGATCCGGAAAGCGCGTTTGATATCAGCCTCAACGTGAAGATGATCATCATGGCCGTGTTCGGCGGCGCGGGCACCGTGCTCGGCCCGGTCGTCGGCGCGTTTTCGCTATCGGCCATCTCCGAGTTGCTGTCGAGCGAGGTGACGAGCATCGCCGGCCTGTTCTTCGGCGTCGTCATCGTTGCCGCGGTGGTGCTGATGCCGCGCGGACTGGCCGACATGCTGCGGCGTTTTCGCAAGACCGGCTGGCACTACTTTGCCGAGAACATCCGCGAGCACCGGATATGAGCACGGGTGCCGCGCCGGGCCGCCCGAGGGGAGACTCGCCCCCGCCGGCCGTGACAGCACACGGTGCGAAAGATGCACCGATCAAGCCGCTGCTCGAAGTTCAGCACGCGACGCGGCGCTTCGCGGGCCTGGTGGCCGTCAGCGACGTGAGCTTCACGCTCGCGCCGGGCGAGATCCTCGGCTTGATCGGCCCG
Organism: Burkholderiales bacterium; assembly: GCA_039931145.1. Lineage (GTDB taxonomy): Bacteria > Pseudomonadota > Gammaproteobacteria > Burkholderiales > Burkholderiaceae_C > CAIKUF01. Next base: position 2,314 of record JBDTSN010000332.1, read on the forward strand.
AACGGCGCCGGCAAGACGACCTTGATCAGCCTCGTCAGCGGCACCCTCGTACCAAGCGAAGGCGAGGTGTTGTTCCAGGGCCGCGCGATCAGCCGGTTGCCGGCCTATCGCCGTGCGCGCCTGGGGATAGGCCGCACATTCCAGATCATGCGGCCGTTTCCCGGCTTGTCGGTACTCGACAACGTCGCCGTCGGCGCGCTCTTCGGGCGCGGTGGATCACAGCTGCGAAAGGCACGCGAGCAGGCGCGCAGTTGCCTCGAATTCGTCGGCCTCGGCGCCTTCCTCGACCGCCGCGCCGACGAACTCGGCGGCCCGGGGCGCAAGCGCCTGGAACTCGCGAAGGCGCTCGCGATGCAACCCAAGCTGCTGCTGTGCGATGAAGTGATGGCCGGGCTCAACCATGTCGAGATCGACGAGGTGATCGCCATCATCCGCAAGCTGCGCGAGCAGGGCATCGGTATCCTCGTGATCGAGCACGTCATCAAGGCCATCAAGAGCCTGTCCGACAGGCTGCTCGTGCTGCACCACGGCGTGAAGATCGCCGACGGCACACCCGAAGCGGTGCTTGCCGACCCGACCGTGGTGCAGGCTTATCTGGGAAAGCAGCGCGCATGAACAGCGCGCTTGAACCGAAGCCGTTGCTCAAGGTCAACAAGCTGAGCGCGGGTTACGGCGCGCTGCCGGTGCTGCACGAGGTCTCGTTCGAAGTCCGGCCGACCGAGATGGTGGCGCTGATCGGCAGCAATGGCGCCGGCAAGACGACGCTGCTGCGCGTGCTGTCGCGCTTGCTGCCCTGCACCGGCAGCATCGAGCTGAACGGGCGCGAGCTCATTCACATGACGCCCGATCAGGTGTTCGGCCTCGGCCTGGTGCAGGTACCCGAAGGGCGACAGTTGTTTGACCGCATGACGGTGCAGGACAACCTGCTGATGGGCAGCTATCGGCGCACCGACAAGGCGGCGATCGGTCGCGACCTCGAGCGCATGTATGCGATGTTCCCGCAACTCGCCGAGCGCCGTCGTCAGATCGCCGGCAGCATGTCCGGCGGCGAGCAGCAGATGTGTGCGATGGCGCGTGCGCTGATGGCCGCGCCGGTGCTGATGATGATCGACGAGATGAGTCTGGGGCTGGCGCCGGTCATCGTCGACCAACTGGTGGACGTATTGAAGGCGATCCGGCGCGACGGCGTGACCGTCTTGCTCGTCGAGCAGGATGTGCAGATTGCGCTCTCAACCGCCGACCGCGGCTACGTCATCGAGACCGGCCGCATTGTGCACAGTGGCGCGGCCAAGGACCTGATCGACGACCCGGCCGTGCAGCAGGCCTATCTGGGGGTGTAGGGCCGTTGTGGGCCGCAATGCCTGCGCGTCATTGCATGAACCAGCCGTGACTGACGACCACCGACTGCCCGGTCAGTGCGTTCGAAGGAAACGATGCGAAGAAGAGTGCCACTTGTGCAACGTCTTCGATGGTCGTGAACTCGGCGTCGACGGTGTCCTTGAGCATCACGGTCTTGATAACGTCTTCCTCGCTGATGCCGAGGGCTGAAGCCTGCTCCGGGATCTGCTTGTCGACCAGCGGCGTGCGCACGAAACCCGGGCAGATCACGTT
>JBDTSN010000333.1:0-3917 GCA_039931145.1 Burkholderiales bacterium
GCAGGTCGTCGCCGTAGTAGTCGCTGTCGTATTCGTAGCCGCCGTGGTCGGCGACGAGGCGCTTCGTGTTCGGGCTGTCGCGCCCGGTGTACCAGCCAAGCGGCCACTGGCCGCCGGTCATCTCGCGGATGATGCGGGTGCCGGTCGCGATGTGCTCGCGCTCTTCCGCCTCGTCCATGTGCTGGTAGTGGATCCAGCGCCAGGAATGGCACGCGATCTCGTGACCTGCATCGAGGAAAGCCCGCGTCAGCTCGGGATGGCGTTCGAGCGCCATCGAGACGCCGAACACCGTGAGCGGCAGGCCGCGCTGGTCGAACTCGCGCAGGATGCGCCAGGCGCCGGCCCGCGATCCGTACTCGTAGATCGACTCCATCGAAAGATGCCGCGCCTCGTAGGCCTGCGCGCCGATGATCTCGGAGAGGAAGGCTTCGGACGCCGTGTCGCCATGCAGCACGCAGTTCTCGCCACCTTCTTCGTAGTTCAGCACGAACTGCAGCGCGATGCGTGCGCCGCCCGGCCAGCGCGCGTGTGGCGGGTTGCGGCCGTAGCCGATCAGGTCGCGCGGATAGTCGGGTGGGTTCATGACGGATTCAGGTGGTTCAGTTGACGGGACGCAGCACCTGATGCAGATCGGGTACGCGCGGGTCGAGGTGCAGGTTGCGCTCGACGTTGTGCAGATGGTCTTCCATCAGCTTCACCGCGGCGCGCGCGTCGCCACGCTCGAGCGCATCGACGATCGCGACGTGTTCTTCGTAAGAGTGTTCGGCCGAGTGCGCCGACTGGTACATCAGCGCGATCAGCGAACAGCGCGACAGCAGATCGCCGAGCATCTCGGCCAACGCGTCGTTGCCGAGCATGCGCGCGAGCACGATGTGAAAGTCCGCCAGCAGCCGGGTGCGGCCGGTCACGTCGGGACGCATGAGCGTCGCCTTCTCGTCCTTCAGGTGGGCGCGCAACTCGGCCAACTGCGGCACGGTCAGGCGGCCGCAAAGCTTGCGGATCATCGCCGCCTCGAGCATGTTGCGCACCTCGAACACCTGGCGCGCTTCTTCGACGCTCGGTTCGGCGACGCGTGCACCGCGCGCTGGCTCGAGCGTGACGAGCCGATCCCGGCTCAGCTGATTGAGCGCCTGGCGCACGAGCGTGCGCGAAACCTTGAAGATATCGGCGATCTTCTGCTCGGCGAGCTTGGTGCCGGGCATCAGCCGGCGCTCGATGATCGCACTCGTGATCGAGTCGACGATCAGCCGCGTACTGTCGGGCCGCGCGGCGTCGGTCGCCGCGCGCGCATGCGACGGACCGGACCGGGAGACGTGCGGCTTGCGAGTCAAGGTCGCCATGGCGGGCTGAAGGAGTGTTGTCATCAAATTGTGCTTGCGCTTCAGTCCAAACTGTATACACTTTTAGGAATTCTGCAACCCCTGATTGACCCCCCGATCGACACAGAATTGAACTGACGGCCCTGTGCCGCGATGGAGAACAACGATGGGCAAACTCACGACACACGTGCTCGACACGATGAACGGCTGCCCGGCGGCTGGCATGCGGGTGCGTCTGTACGCACTGAAGACCGGCACCGCCACGCTGGTCAAGGAACTGACGCTGAACCACGACGGCCGTGCGGACGCGCCGTTGCTCGAAGGCGACGCCTTCGTTCTCGGCAGGTACCGGCTGGTGTTCGACGTTGCGCCGTACTTTCGTGCACGCGGAGTTGACTTGCCGGATCCGCCGTTTCTCGACACGGTGCCACTCGATTTCGGCCTCGCCGACCCGGGCGCGCACTATCACGTACCCTTGCTCGCGAGCCCGTGGGCCTACTCGACCTATCGCGGCAGCTGACGCACCAAACTTCGGCCTTGTTCGGGTTTCTACTGTATACGAGTAGTTCGGAAAGTGTATACAGTTAGTCCGCATGTCGCCGCGGAGCCCCAGTCAATGAACGGGTTGCGACATCCACGCCTTACAGAGCCCGCAGTGGTAAGGAACCCGGACCCCGTCGCAACACGGCGGGGCCAGGAAACCCGAGGGTGACTGCATGGACGCTTATGTTCTCGACTGGGTCAATCTGCTGCTGCGCTGGGCACACGTCATCGTTGCGATCGCGTGGATCGGCTCGTCGTTCTACTTCGTCTTTCTAGACAACAGCCTGACGCCGCCGCCTGACGCGCTGTCAAAGGAGAAGGGCGTCAGCGGCGAGATCTGGGCCCTCCACGGCGGGGGCTTTTATCACCCGCAGAAATACGCGGTCGCGCCAAAGAAGATCCCGGAGCATCTGCACTGGTTCTACTGGGAGAGCTACTCGACCTGGCTCACCGGCTTTGCGCTCTTCACGGTCTTGTATCTCTATCAGGCGAGCAGCTTCCTGATCGACAAGAACCTGGTGGACTGGTCTCCTGTCGCGGCGGGCGCAGCGGCGATCGGCTTTCTCGTCGTCTTCTGGTTCATCTACGACATCATCTGCCGCAGTTTCGGCCAGGGCGACAAGGGCGACCGCATCGTCAGCATTGGCGTCACCGTCTTCGTCGTCTTTGCGTCGTGGCTTGCGTGCCATCTGTTTCCGGGGCGCGCCGCATTCCTGCTTGTTGGCGCAATGATGGCGACCTCGATGAGCGCGAACGTCTTCTTCTGGATCATCCCCGGCCAGCGCAAGGTGGTGGCGCAACTCAAGGCGGGCCTGCCTGTCGATCCGAAGTACGGCCAACGCGCCAAGCAGCGCAGTGTGCATAACACGTACTTCACGCTGCCGGTGCTGATCGCGATGCTCAGCAACCACTACGGGTTTCTGTACGGCGCGCCGTACAACTGGATCGTGCTCGTCATCATCATGGTCGCCGGCGCGCTGATCCGCCACTCGTTCGTCGCCCGCCACAAGGCGCTGGTGCAGGGCAAGCCGGTGCCTTGGAGCTACGCTGCGGTCGGCACCGCACTCATCATCGGCCTCGCGGTGTGGTTGATGCCGGCGCCGCAACCCAAGGTCGTGGCTGCGGCACCGGTCACTTATGCTGATCTGCGCCAGGTGCTGGACACGCGCTGCGTGATGTGCCACAACGACCAGCTTGCGAGCAAGAACGTCAACCTGACGCAGCCGGAAGCGGTCGCTCAGCACGCGCAGATGATCAACCAGCAGGTGGCGATTCTGAAGACCATGCCGCTCAACAACGCAACGCAGATCACCGATTCCGAACGCGCGCTCGTCGGGCGCTGGTTCAAGGAAGGCGCGCCGGTCAAGTGACCGATCGCACGTGGCGAGAGGGAGCCCGATCGCTTCGGGCGGGATACGAACAAACCACCCTGATCGAGGAGACCCGATGAACGCAACCGCTGTCCACCCGGTGGACGAGAAGCTGCCACTGCCGCGCCTGACGGCGCTTGGCCTGCAGCACGTGCTGGTGATGTATGCCGGCGCGATCGCCGTGCCGCTGATCGTCGGCCGCGCACTGAAACTTTCGCCCGAGCATGTGGCGATGCTGATCTCGGCCGACCTGTTCGCCTGCGGCATCGTCACACTGATCCAGTCGCTCGGCATGACGAAATATTTCGGCATAAAGCTGCCGGTGATGATGGGCGTGACCTTCGCTGCCGTCGGGCCGATGGTGGCGATCGCCAACGCGGTACCTGGCGAGGACGGCGCGCGCGCTCTCTTCGGCTCGATCATCGGCGCTGGCATCGTCGCGATGATCATCGCGCCGGTGGTCAGCCGCATGCTGCGGTTTTTCCCGCCGGTCGTCACCGGCACCATCATCACGATCATTGGCGTGAGCCTGATGCGGGTCGGCGTCGGCTGGGCGGTTGGCGGGCCGGCCTTCCTTGCGCAACGTACCGACGTCGATAAGCTGGTGGGTATGGTCGACAGCGCCAAGGCGGCAGCCCTGGCCGCATCGGCGCCGATCAAGCTCGGGCCGATTCCGCTGCTCGAC
>JBDTSN010000334.1:0-3908 GCA_039931145.1 Burkholderiales bacterium
CCAGGTGTAGGCAAGGTAGGCGACGGCGAAGACCGGTGCCGGGATCGGCACCGGGATCGGCAGGATGAAGATCGAGGCCGTCGGGAAGTAGACGATGGACGCAAAGAGCACTGCCAGAATCGCACCCGAAGCACCCAGCGTGCAGTAAGCGGGATCGTGTCGATGCTTGAGATACGTTCCGGCATCGCTGGCCAGCATGCCGAAGAAATAGAGCGCCAGGAACATCGTCGAGCCGATCGCCCGCTCCAGCGAGAAAGCGAACGCCCAGAACGTGAAGGCGTTGAAGAGCAGGTGCGCGAGATCGGCGTGCACAAACGCGCTCGTGACCAAAGTCGGGTATTCGTGCTGCCGCACCAGCCAGTGCGGCCTGAAGAGGCTGCGCTCGATGAACGTGGGGCTTGCGTACAGCGCGACGAGGCTCACGACGATGATCGTGGCCAGGATCAGCGTCGCCGCGGGAGCGCCGCGGGAAAAAGCGAGAAGTGATTCCAAACCAGAGCTCCGATTCGACCGCCCGGCATGCGGGCAGAGGCGCCCATTGTCGCGACGCGTGCCTTGTGAAATCGCGCTGCAGCGGAGAATGGCGTTCTTTCAAGTTTCGGCGAGCGCGCAGACGCGCGGTTCTTCTGAATGACACCCGACTCCGGGGCCGACCCCGATGCGATCCCCCGCGGCGCGATCACGTGCCTGGCGCTGGCTGCGTTTGGGAGCGCCATGTCCTTGCGCGTCAACGATGCGCTGCTGCCCAAGCTCGCCACTGAGTTCGGCATCTCGCTGGGCACGGCAGCGCAGGTCATCAGCGTGTTCGCGATCGCCTACGGCTTCGCGCAATTGTTTTTCGGCCCGGTCGGCGACCGCTTCGGCAAGTACCGCGTGATTGCCTGGGCCACGTTGGCCTGTGCCGCCACCGCGCTGGCCTGCGCCGCAGCCCCCGATTTCGACACCTTGCGCATCGCGCGTGCGCTGGCCGGCGCCACGGCCGCGGCGGTGATCCCGTTGTCGATGGCGTGGCTCGGCGACGTTGTGGCCTATGAACATCGCCAACCGGTCCTCGCCCGTTTCCTGATCGGCCAGATCGTCGGCCTTTCCGCGGGCGTGTGGCTGGGCGGCCTCGCAGCGGATCAGCTGTCGTGGCGCGCACCGTACCTCTTCCTCGCCGCGCTGTTCGTCGCCGTCAGCGTGGCGTTGTTTGCTTTCAACCGCCGTTTGCCGCCGCACGCGCGAGCGATGAAACGCGCCAGCGGACCGGTGCTCCGGCGCGTGGCCGCCGAGTTTGCGGGCGTCTTCTCGCTACCCTGGGCACGCGTGATCCTCGGCCTGGTGTTCCTTGAAGGGATGTGTCTGTACGGGCCGTTCGCCTTCATCGCGTCGCACCTGCACCAGGCGTTCGGCCTGACGCTGTCGGCAGCAGGCGCCGTGGTGATGTTGTTCGGTGTCGGCGGCTTTGTCTTCGCCATCATGTCGCACCGGCTCGTTGCGAACCTCGGTGAGCCCGGTCTCATCCGCTGGGGTGGGGCCTTCATGTGCATCGCGCTGCTCATGGTCGGCTATGCGCCGGCATGGGGTTGGGCGCTCGCTGGCTGCCTTCTGCTCGGGCTCGGCTACTACATGCTGCACAACACCTTGCAAGTCAACGCGACACAGATGGCGCCGGACCGGCGTGGCGCGGCGGTGTCGGCGTTCGCGTCAAGCTTCTACCTGGGCCAATCGGTCGGCGTCTCGCTCGGCGGCCTCTGGGTCGGGGTGTTCGGCACGGGCAGCTTCCTCGCGGTTGGCGCGATCGGGGTGCTTGGCGTGGCGATCGCGTTTGGCGTGTTGCGCACGCGGCATCGGCTGGCACTTGCGACGGTTGCGAGCTGAACGCGCCGATGCCTGGAGCCAGGCGCGGCAAGCGCAGCTTCGGAGTTTGCTTCAGGTGCGCCGCCCGGGCTCCGGCAGCGGCACCATCACCGGCTGGCCGGGGGCGCTGCACCCCTGATCGCAGCAACGGCCGGGCTGCTTGTTGCGCGTGATCGCCCGGTCACCACTTGCGGCGAGCACGCCGCGGTCGAGCAGGCGCTCGACGAGTTCCACCTTGTTGCCTACGGGATAGTTGCGGTAGATCTCCTGCTTCATCGCCGCGGGTGAGCCGCCGCCGTGCAGGCTGATCAACGAGTACCAACCGCCCTGGTAGCTGGCGGTGAGATCCTCGATGAAGCGGGCGACCTCGATGCGCTTGTCGTAGGGCACATCGGGGTTCGCGCGCAGCACCTCGGCCAGCGTCGCTGCGGTGGCCGGGTTGTGGTCTTCGTCGGGGCCGGGCAACGCGACGATCAGGCCGCCGCTCACTTCATGCGCGAGCCGGTGCATGTCGTAGATCTGCGTCGCCAGCAGCAGCTTGCCGATGTTGGCGTACACCGGTTCGGGCATGAAGCTGCCGCTCAGTGTGTCCTGCTTGGCGTAGACGCTGGCCGCGACGCCGCAGGCGTAGAAGCCTTCGGTGATCTTGATGAGCTCGACCATCGGCTCGCGCAGGTTCGCCTTCTTTTCCGGATCGAAGCCGTTGGCCTCGCACATCAGTGCGCCGGCGCCGATCAGCAGGTCGCCGAAGCCGGCACGCGCGGCGACGCAACTGTGGCGGTGGTGGGTCGCGTAGTTGTAGGTCATGCTGCCCGAGTGCTCCCACTCGCCGGCGTAGAAGACGCGGTCCCAGGGCACGAACACCTTGTCGAAGATGACGACGCCGGTCGACTGCCCGTATTTGGAGCTGAACAGCGGCGCGCCATGCTCGACTTTCTCGCCTGGCCGCCCCGCCGGCCGCGCGACGATCGTGATGCCCGGGGCATCGACAGGCACGGCGCAGCAGATCGCGAAATCGGCGTCTTCCTTTCCCATGCTGCGGCAAGGCATGACGAGGAATTCGTGCATGTACGGCGCGCCGGTCACGATCGCCTTGGTGCCTGAAATGACCACCCCGCGCGCATTGCGTTCGACGATGTGGACATAGGTGTCGGGGTTCGCTTGCTCGTGCGGCTTGCGCGAGCGGTCGCCCTTCGCGTCGGTCATCGCGATGCCGAGCGCCAGGTCGTTCGCTTGCACGTGCTGCAGGTACGCCTTGAACCTGGCGCGGTGGTCATTGCTGCCATGCGCGTCATCGAGTCGCGCACTGACCTGATAGATCGCATTCAGTGCATCGTGAGCCAGATAGCGCTGCGCGCAGCCGGTCTCCTGGCACAGCACGCGCACAGCTTCGAGTTTGTTCAGCAGGTCGCCCGCAGACTCGTCGATGTGCAGCATGCGCGGCACGCTGTAGGGCGCTCCGTCGCCGGTGCGCGTGGCGAGCATCAGCGGGCGCAGCGCCGCATCGTGCACCATGTCGTAGGTGACACCGAGCGCGCGCACGCCGGGTTTGAGCATCGCTTCGTCGGCGACGGACTCGACGCGACGTCCGTCGACATAGACGACCGGCTTCAGTCGACGCAGCGACTCCTCGTATCCGGTGCTTGTCATCAGCGTGGCGCCGGCAGGCAAGGCGGCCTCAATGCGCTCAGGGGCGTTCATGGCAGGGTCCTGTGGTTGGGTGTGTGCCAGTTTAGGTGGTGCAAGTGTCTATAGTGAAGCGGGCTGAAGGAGACAAGAAATGAGCGACAAGATGGACAGCAGCCGATGCGTGCTCGTGCTCGTTGACTACCAGGCGCGGCTGTTGCCGGCGATCGACCAGGGTGCACGCGTGGTTGCAGAGGCCGCGCTGCTCGCCGACGCGGCGCACGTCCTTGGCATTCGCGTCGTGGGCACCGAGCAGAACGCTTCAGGCCTCGGGCCCAACACGCCGGAAGTGCGCCAGCGTTGCGACATGACGCTTGCCAAGATGCATTTCGACGCCTGTGAGGATGGGCTTGCCGAGGCGTTGATCGAAGGCCGACAAGCCG
>JBDTSN010000335.1:0-3897 GCA_039931145.1 Burkholderiales bacterium
TCTCGCGACCGAAGCCGCTGCGCTAAGCTCGACGGTTCCCGCCGTTCCTCAGCAGCGGGCCGACCCCCTTCACAACGGAGATGATCATGGCCACATTCGTTCTCGTCCACGGCGCCTGGCACGGCGGCTGGTGCTATCGCGACACGGCCCAAGCGCTGCGCGCCGCCGGGCACACCGTGTTCACGCCGACCCACACCGGCCTTGGTGAACGTGCGCACCAGAACGGCGAGGCGATCACGCTCGAAACGCACATTCGCGACGTCGCCGGCTGCATCGAGGCCGAGGAGTTGAACGACATCATCCTGTGCGGCCACTCCTACGGCGGCATGGTCATCACCGGCGTCGCCGACCGCGTGCCCGAGCGCATCCGCTCCCTCGTCTATCTCGACGCCTTCCTGCCCGAGAACGGCGATTCGCTGATTGGCCTGTTGGGGCAGGCGCTGCCGGCCGAAGTGGCAGCGCAATTCGTCGGCGCTTTCCGCGGCACTGCACTCGAAGGGCGCAGCGGCATGATGCAGCCGATCCCGGCCGAAGCGTTCAACGTGTTGCCCGCGAATCGCGCCTGGGTCGAGCGCCGCTGCGTGCCGCAGGCGCTGGCAACTTTCGACATGCCGATCCTGCTCACCGGCGATCACGCCAAGGTCAAGCAGCGCCTCTACATCGTCGCCGACAACTGGGAGCCGTCGCCGTTTCGCCATTTTGCAAAGAAGGTCGAGGGCCAGCCCGGGTGGCGTGTCACGAAGCTGCCGAGCAGCCACGACGTGATGGTCGATATGCCGAAGGAACTTGCCGCCGAGCTCATCAAGCTGGCGTGAAAGCGGGGTCGCAGACAGGGTGCGCGAGGCCGCGCATCAAGCGCTGCGGTGAAACGCGAAATACGCACGCCTCGTCAAGCGCAGCGGTCGCTGACCGCTACATAGAATCGAAACGTCCCCTGACGCGCGCCTCGTCGCCCGCCACGCAATGGACGCAACGACTCCTAGACCGACATGCTGCGCAACAACCCTCGATCGTCGTCCACGAAGGAGCGCCGCTCCGGCCCGGACCGGCGATCTCTGGACCTCGAGCGCTACGGCAGACCCGAGCGGCGGCTCGGAGTTGAAGCGCGCAAGCCCGAGGTGGTCGAGCTTGACATGACGAACTCGGAGTGGCTTGCCTTGAGTTTGGAACCCGCCATGCCGAAGTCGCCGAAGACCCCGAAGGCACTCAAGAAGTAGGCCTTCATCACCTGCTGAACCGCGCATACCTGCTTCGTCAGGCCGGAATCCAGAGCGCTGGCAGCGCCGGAAGTTTGCGCAGGAGGCGTGCGAGCGAGCCATTGGTGACGAGCGTTGTCGCGTGCTCGATGTCAGGCGCGAGATAGCGGTCGCTCGCCAATGCGGGGCAGCGTGCGCGCAGCAATGCGTGCGCTGCTTCGAGCGCGGCCGAACTCTTCAGCGGGCGCAGAAATTCGATGCCCTGCGCGGCTGCGAGCAGTTCGATCGCGAGGATATGCGCGACATTGCGAATCATCGGCTGCAGGCGGCGCGCGGCGAAGGTCGCCATCGAGACGTGATCCTCCTGGTTTGCTGAGGTCGGTAGCGAATCGACGCTCGCCGGGTGCGCCAGCGATTTGTTTTCGGACGCAAGGGCGGCAGCGGTGACGTGCGCGATCATGAAGCCCGAATTGAGCCCGGCATCCGCAGTCAGGAAGGGCGGCAGGCGCGAGACGCCGGCGTCGATCAGCATCGCGATGCGGCGCTCGGCGATCGCGCCGACTTCGGCGATCGCGCAGGCCATCGCATCGCAGACGAGGGCGACCGGCTCGGCGTGAAAATTTCCGCCAGAGATCATCATCGCCTCGGCCTGCGGGTCACCGTCCGTGGCCGCGAAGACGAGTGGGTTGTCGGTCACCGCATTCGCTTCGCGCAAGAGCACGAGCGCGGCGTGGCGCAACTGATCGAGGCAGGCGCCGACGACTTGCGGCTGGCAGCGCAGCGAGTAGGGGTCTTGCACGCGGTCGTCATCAATTGCATGCGATCGGCGGATCTCGCTGCCCGCTAGCAAGGCGCGGTAGTACTGGGCGACGTCGATCTGCCCCGGCTGGCCGCGCAACGCGTGGATGCGTGGATCGAACGGCCCGTCGCTGCCGCGTGCGGCGTCCACCGTCAGCGCGCCGACGACGAGTGCTGCTTCGAGCACCGGCTCGAACGTGAGCAGTGCGTGCAGTGCGAGCGCGGTCGAGGTCTGCGTGCCGTTGATCAGCGCAAGGCCTTCCTTCGCACCGAGCGTGAGTGGCGTGATGCCGGCGGCCTTCAGCAGCGGTGCGGCCGGCTTGCGAGTCCCTTCGACGACCGGGCGTCCCGGTTCGACGACGAGCATTTCGCCCTCACCCATCAGCGCGAGCGTCATGTGCGCGAGCGGCGCCAGATCGCCCGACGCGCCGACCGACCCCTGCGCCGGCACCCAGGGTACCAGGCCGGCGTTGTGCACTACGACGAGCGTGTCGATCACGACCTCGCGCACGCCCGAATAGCCGCGCGCCAGGCTCGCCGCCTTGAGTGCGAGCATCAGGCGCACCACTTCGGGCGCGAGCGGCTCGCCGACGCCGACGCAATGCGAGCGGATCAAGTTCAGCTGCAAGCGGTCGAGCTGATCCTGGCTGATGCGTTGATTGGCGAGCTTGCCGAAGCCCGTATTGACGCCGTAGACCGGCGCGTCACCCTGCGCAGCAGCTTGGACGACCGCAGCGCTCGCGAGGATCGCCGGCCGCGCCGCCGGGTCGATCGTGAGCGCAATGCCGCCGGCGTGGATCGCCTGCACCTGCTCGAGCGAAAGCAACCCCGGAGCCAACTGCATAACCCCCTCTCCCTCTGGGAGAGGGTTGGGGTGAGGGCTGGGGCAGTCCACGTCGCTGGCCCTCACCCTACCCTCTCCCAGAGGGTGAGGGGGTAAGAATCATCGGCAAGTTCAAACCTTGCTCGCGCGCGCAGGCCACCGCGTCTTCATAACCTGCATCGGCATGCCGCATCACGCCGGTCGCCGGGTCGTTCCAGAGCACGCGCTCGATGCGCTTGGCGGCGGCGTCCGTGCCGTCGCAGACGATGACGACACCGGCATGCTGCGAATAGCCCATGCCGACGCCACCGCCATGGTGAAAGCTGACCCAGGTCGCACCACTGGCCGTGTTGAGCAGCGCATTGAGCAGCGGCCAGTCGCTCACCGCGTCGCTGCCGTCTTTCATCGATTCGGTTTCACGATTAGGCGACGCGACCGAGCCCGAATCCAGGTGGTCACGGCCGATCACGATCGGCGCCTTCAGCTCGCCGCTTTTCACCATTTCATTGAACGCGAGCCCAGCACGATGCCTCTCGCCGAGCCCGATCCAGCAGATGCGCGCCGGCAGGCCCTGGAAGGCGATGCGTTCGCCCGCCATGTCGAGCCAGCGGTGCAGTTGAGCGTCTTCAGGAAAGAGCTCTTTCAGCTTCGCATCAGTCTTGCGGATGTCCTCCGGGTCGCCAGAGAGCGCCACCCAGCGGAACGGCCCTTTGCCGCGGCAGAACAACGGCCGCACGTAGGCCGGCACGAAGCCGGGGAAGTCGAAGGCGTTCTTCACACCTTCGTCGAAAGCGACCTGGCGGATGTTGTTGCCGTAGTCGACGGTCGGCACGCCCATCGCCTGGAAGTCAAGCATCGCCTGCACATGCACTGCACAGCTCTTCGCAGCGGCGTCGCGCAGCGCGGTGTGCTGCGAAGCGTCGGTCTGCGCTGCCTTCCAGCGCTCGACGCTCCATCCCGTGGGCAGATAGCCGTTGACGAGGTCGTGCGCGCTCGTCTGGTCCGTCACGAGGTCGGGCTTCATGCCTCCGGCCCCCTTACCCAAACGCGCCCGCTTCACGAGCTCGGGCACGATCTCGG
>JBDTSN010000336.1:0-3897 GCA_039931145.1 Burkholderiales bacterium
TCCTCGCGGTAGATGCGCATCATCTCCTGCTGCATCTCCTGCGGCTTGTCTTTCATCCGCGCGCGCAACGCCATGACCTTCGGGTTGATCGCCTTCATCTTCGCCATCGACGCATAGGCCTTTGCGTTGAGCGGATAGAACGCGATCTTGAGCAGCACGACGAGGGCGACGATCGACCAGCCCCAATTGCCGAGCACCGAATGCAACTGCGTCAGCAACCAGAACAGCGGCTTGGCGAGGATCGTGAACCAGCCGTAATCCTTCACCAGCTCGAGCCCCGGCGCGAGTGCGCTGAGCTTGTTCTCTTCCTGCGGGCCGACGAACAGCGTGCTGTCGAAGGTCTTGCTGGCGCCGGCATCAATCGTGCCGAGCGGCACGAGCATGCCCACGGCATACAGATTGGTGTCGACCTTGCGGGTGAAGAACTCGCGCTTCACGTGGTCGGGCAACAGCCAGGCCGAGGCGAAATAGTGCTGCACCATCGCGACCCAGCCGGTATCACCCGAAGTGGCGTGATCGGGCTTTTCACCCGGCGTGCGCTTCTCGATGTCTTTGAACGCGATCTTCTTAAACTTGTCGGTCTCGTCGTAGACGGCCGGGCCGGTGAAGGTGAAGTAAAAGCTCGACTCGCCTTCGGGCGCGTTGCCATCGCGAACCAGCTGGAAGTACAGCTGTGGCGTGATCGGCGTCGCGGAGACGTTCTCGACGTCGAGCTTCACGTCCACCGTGTAGCTGGCGCGCTTGAAGGTGTAGGTCTTGACGAGCCGCGCCCCACCGACGTCGGCCGATTCGAAACGCACCTGCAACGAGTCGCTTCCGGCGGCCATCTCGCGCGGGCCGGGCACCCATTTCATCGGCGTCAAGTGCGTCGGCAAGGGCGCCGTACCAGGTGCGCCGATCAGCCCCGTCTGCGCCAGGTAAACGCGATGCGGCGAACGGTCGAAGATGACGACCTTGCGGCTGGGATCGAGGTGGTCAACCTCCTTCAGCAACTCGACCTTGACCGGATCGCCGCCATTCGGGTCAAACGTGAAGGCGAAGACATCGGTCGTGATCGTGACCTGCTCGGCCACTGGCGCGCCCGCGGTCGCAGGTGGCGCTGTCGGCGCAACTACGGGCGGTGTGCCTTGCGCCGCGACGACGGTCGCCGCTGGTGGTACGGCTTGCCCCGGAACACTTGCAGGCGTTGTGGCGCCTGTTGCGCCGTGCGGCGCAGCAGTCGTTGCTGCCGGTTTCGGACTGAACAGCGAAGGTTCACCGTTGTGCTTGTTCCAGCCGTCCCACAGCAGAACGAGCGACATCGAAAACACCACCCACAACAGGGTGCGGCGAATATCGTTCATGGGGAAGTCTTTGATGAGGTTGGCGGGTGCGCGCTGGTCGCGCACGGTGGCACATACCAGGCGAACAGGCGTGGCCGCTCGGCCGGGACCGGGTCGAGTCCGCCGTCACACCAGGGATGGCAGCGCAGCACGCGGCGCGCCGTCAGATAGGTGCCGGCGCCCGCACCGTGCGACTCGAGCGCTTCAAGCGCGTAAGCCGAGCAGGTCGGCTCGAAACGGCACTGCGAACCGATCCAGGGGCTGAGCAGCAATCGGTAGCCGCGCACCAACGCAATCAACGCGCGGCGTGGCAGGTCACAAACGAGGTGCACAAGGGACGGCATGGGGTTCAGGGCGACTCGTGCGCTGCCCGCGAGACGGGTCGGGCACAACACCGCGACAGCAGGGCGTCGATCTCTTGGCGCGCCGCGCTGCGCAAAGCAGCCGAAGCGGCGCTCGCGAACGCTGTACGCTCGAACGGCGCTCGCAGTCGCACCACCCACAAGCCTGGCGCAAGAGGCTGCGCGTCAGCGCAGTGGCGGTGGGCGGCATTGCGAATCTGGCGCTTGATCAGATTGCGAGTCACGGCGCGGCGTGCGTGGCGCTTGGGAACAACGGTGCCGAGCCAGGCTTTTGGGCCGGAGCGCAGCACCGATTCATGTTGGCACAAGTCATCCACAGTCTGTTGACAAGCTGGTTCAGTGACTGTGGATAACTTCTGTCGATCAAGCCCGCAAGCGTGTGCAGCCGGCCTTTCCCGGCCGGCCGGTCGACTCGGTGACCCGCTCGCGAAATGAACTGCGAAGTGCATGCTGCGCGCGCGCGCAGGCTGCGCCAGCACGCGCTCGAAGTCTTCCGATCGCACGATGCGACCCAGCACGGGCGCAGTCGGCAAGCGTGAAAGCAGCTTCTCAGACCGCCAGGCGCTTGCGGCCCTTGGCGCGGCGCGCGTTGATGACGGCACGCCCGCCGCGCGTCTTCATGCGTACGAGAAAACCGTGCGTGCGGGCACGGCGAACCTTGGAAGCCTGATAGGTGCGTTTCATTTGAAGTCCTTTTCGTCGCAACCGGTTGGCACCGGTGAGACCGATCTGCAAGTCTTGGGATGAGTGTGATGTCGGCTATCGGGCGCGACGTGCATCTCCTCGCTCTCGTCGCGAACTTGTCGCCGCGCCACTAAGAACTGCGCCTGGCTGCATGCCGCCCTGACGGCGTGCCACCCTGCCAGCGTGCGACCCTGAAGTGGGGCACGCGCGCTGCCACAACCAACCGAGATGCGGGAAACCGAGTATTACACCAAAAACACCCTTTTCGGTCAATGACTTGCGCCACGGACTGCGGGCTTGCGGGCTGCCGAGAATCGCCTTCGAACTGTGGATAACCTGCCAGATCGTCGTTCTCAGGCCGTACAATCCGGGCTCCCTACGAGAAGTTTTCCACAGCATGAGCGCCGACCTGTGGCAGCAAAGTTGCGAACGCCTCGCAGCCGAACTGCCGGAACAACAATTCAACACCTGGATCCGCCCGCTCCCCGATGCCGAGATCACCGATAGCGGTGAGGCGGCAACCGTCGTTTCCGTGCGCGTGCCCAATCGTTTCAAACTCGACTGGATCAGAAACCAGTATGCAGGGCGGATCGAGGCGGTCCTGAGTGAAATCGCCGGCAGGCCGGTGCGGTTCGAGCTGACGCTTGCCCCGCGCGAGACCCCTCCCGCCGTACGCAATGGCAGCGCCGTCACGCTGGCGGCGCCCCGGACGCTGGGTGCAGCGCCGTACTCGGCGGCGCCGACTCCCGCCGCACAGGCCGCGAGTCTCCCGCGTCACCGGCTCAATCCAGCGCTGACCTTCGACACGCTGGTGCCTGGCAGAGCAAATCAGATGGCACGCACCGCAGCCTTGCATGTGGCCGGCGCGCCCGGCGCCATGTACAACCCGCTCTTCATTTACGGCGGCGTCGGCCTTGGCAAAACGCACCTCGTGCACGCGGTCGGCAACGCACTGCTCGCCGACCGGCCCGACGCGCGCGTGCTCTACCTGCACGCCGAGCAGTTCATCAGCGACGTGGTCAAGAACTACCAACGCAAGACCTTCGACGAGCTCAAGGCCAAGTACCACTCGCTCGACCTGCTGTTGATCGACGACGTGCAGTTCTTCGCCGGCAAAGAGCGCACACAGGAGGAGTTCTTCAACACCTTCGAAGCGCTGCTCGCGAAGAAGGCGCACATCATCATGACGAGCGACACCTATCCGAAGGGCTTGGCAGACATCGACCAACGTCTGACCTCGCGTTTCGACGCCGGGTTGACGGTGGCGATCGAGCCGCCTGAGCTCGAGATGCGCGTCGCGATCCTGATGCGTAAATCCGAGGCCGAAGGCGCGACGATGCCCGAGGACGTCGCCTTCTTCGTCGCCAAGAACGTGCGCGCCAATGTGCGTGAACTTGAAGGGGCGCTGCGCAAGGTGCTCGCCTATTCGCGCTTCAGCCACAAGGAGATCAACATCCAGCTTGCGCGCGATGCCCTCAAGGACCTGCTGTCGATCCAGAACCGCCAGGTCGGCGTCGAGAACATCCAGA
>JBDTSN010000337.1:0-3895 GCA_039931145.1 Burkholderiales bacterium
GATCCGGTCCCAAACGATGCGGCCCCTTGGAAGGGGCCGGCACACTCAGGTTGGGTTTGTCGGCAGGCGGCTTACATCCAGCCCTTTTCCTTGTAGTACTTCACCGCGCCCGGGTGCAGCGGTGCGGACAGGCCGTCCTTGATCATCTGCTTCGGGTCGAGGTGCGCGAACGCCGGGTGCAGCTTCTTGAAGTCGTCGAAGTTGTCGAACACCGCCTTCACCAACTGATAGACGACGTCGTCCGAGACTTTCGACGAGGTCACGAAGGTCGCTAGCACGCCATAGGTCGGCGTCGGGTCCGGGTGGCCGGCATACAGTCCGCCGGGGATGTTGACCTTGGCGTAGAACGGATACTGCTTGACGAGCTTGTCGACCGCCGGCCCGGTGAGCGGCACGAGCTTGGCGCCGCAGGTCGTGATCGGGTCCTGGATCGCCGCCGACGGGTGGCCGACGCCGTAGAAGAAGCCGTCGATCTTGTTGTCGCACAGTGCGGCGCCCTGCTCGTCTGCCTTCAGCTCGGAGGCGAGGCTGAAGTCGGAGAGCGTCCACCCCATCGCGACGAGCAACTCATCGAGCGAGGCACGCGTGCCCGAACCCGGGTTGCCGACGTTGAAGCGCTTGCCCTTGAAATCGCTGAACTGCTTGATGTTGGCTTCCTTGCGCGCGACCACGGTGAACGGCTCGGGGTGTACCGAAAACACCGAACGCAAGTCCTTGAACGGGCCGTCCTTCTCGAACACCTTGGTGCCGTTGTAGGCGTGGTACTGCCAGTCGGACTGGGCGACGCCAAAGTCGAGCTCGCCGGCGCGGATCGCGTTGATGTTGAAGACCGAACCGCCCGTCGATTCCACCGAGCAGCGGATGCCGGTCTTGGCGCGCTCCTTGTTCATCA
The DNA here is from genome assembly GCA_039931145.1 of Burkholderiales bacterium. GTDB lineage: Bacteria > Pseudomonadota > Gammaproteobacteria > Burkholderiales > Burkholderiaceae_C > CAIKUF01. The sequence goes on from JBDTSN010000337.1 coordinate 893, forward strand.
GGCGGCAGATGGCGCCGCCCGCCGCGTAGTAGACGCCGGTCACACCACCGGTGCCGATGGTGACGAACTTCTGCTGGGCGAAGGCGGCCGGCGACTGCGTCAGCAGGGTCACGGCCAATGCCATGACGGCGGGGAGGAAGGCAAATCGCATAGGGGGTCTCCTTGGGGTGCGGTGAGCGGACGGTGATGGCAAGACGCTTGCGCGATGCCGTGGCGAAAAATCACATCGAGGGCCATGTTCAAGCAGAAACAGGACCCGAAATGCAAAGGATAAGTATACGCAACGAATGTTGCGTTGTCAATGCGAATGAAACATGCGTTCCATTGCGACCAGCTTTTCCCGTCGAGAGCATGCCATCTCCTGCAGGCAAACGTCGCTCAGGATTTACCCGCCGACGGGCGTCCGGCTGTCGGTTGCAGATTCGCGCCCGATTCGAACAGGCGCCGCTGGGCGCGATCAATCTTGTTCGCCACGGCCTGCCCGGCGTCGGCCACAAGCAGCTCGAGCAGCACCTCGACCAATGCGAGCGCCGGCGTGGCGGAGGAGAAGGTGCCCGGGCCGCGGGTCAGGAACTGCACCGGCACGTCCGCCATCAAGGCGAGCGGCGAAGTGATGCTGTCCGACACGGCGATGATGTGGGCGCCGACCTCTTTCGCGGCCTCGACAACGGTGAGCGCCTCACGCGAGTAGGGGGCGATCGTGATCGAAACGACCGCGTCGTCGCGCTCGATCGCACGCAGTTGCATGCCCAGGCCGCCACTCTGGCCGTCGATCAGATGCACCGAATTGCGGAACATGCGATAGCCATAGAAGAGCGCGTAAGCCGCCGGGAAGCTGACTCGAAAACCGGCCACGTGAACCGCCTTCGCGCGCTGCAGTACTTCGACCGCCTCGCGCAACGAGCGCGCGCACTGCGCCTCGGTGAGCTCGAGGTTGCGCCGCTGGGCACTGAACAATGCAGCCAGCCGGTCACCGCCTTTGGTGCGGCGCGCATCCGCCGCGCGCTCCGGGCGCGGCGTGTAGTCGTCGGCAGACAGCCCCAGGTCCTTCGCGAAAGCCGCTTTCAGCTCGGGCCAGCCGGCATAGCCGAGCTGCTGCGCCAGACGCACCAGGGTCGCCGGCTGGGCGCCTGCGCGTTCCGCGATCTGGCGCATCGAGGTGATCACGACCTCGTTCGGATGATCGACGACGAAGCGCGCGGCTTGCTGCAGCCTGGGGCTGAGCGACGCGAAGCGGGCAACAATGAGATCGTTGGCGCGCACGGGCAGTTAATGCAACATATGGTCCATTTGTGAATCGAATGTTACACCGCTGCGAAATTTAGCGCCAACCCATGCTGCCCAGCGGGCGGGCGGCACGCGCCCCCGAGTCGGCGACACCGGGTGCCGAACCGCATCGCAAGTGATCGAGAATGAAGGCAGGATGGCGCCCTTGCCACCGAGAGACTCCCGACGTTGTCCACCCTCCCCGCCTTCGACGCCAGCAACAGCCCCGCGCCACGCGAACAGCGCGCCGCGCTGCTGCTCTCGCTCGCGCTGATCCTCGTCTGGGGCAGCAACTTCTCGGTGCAAAAAGTCGTCTTCGATGCGCTGACGCCGGGCGGCTTCCTTTTCGCGCGCTACCTGATCATGCCGGTGTGCGCGGTTGCGCTGCTGTGGCAACGCTACGGCGCGCGCTGGCCAAGGCTGCCGCGCGAGGAGTGGTGGGCGCTGCTCAAGCTCGGGCTGCTCGGCCATCTGATGCACGTCGGGCTCGTCACTTTCGGCATCTACTGGTCGACTGCGTTTTCGAGTTCGCTGATCCTTGCCTGCGGGCCAATCTTCACGTTGCTGCTGCTGCGCCGCGCACGGCTCGAAGTGCTGACGCGGGCGCAGATCGTGGGCGTCGGCGTCGCCTGCGCGGGCGTACTCACATTTCTGTCCGACAAGCTGCTCGGCGGGCGCTGGCAGGCGAGCAGCGGCGATCTGGTGCTGCTTGTCGCCGCGGCCTTCTTTTCGGCCTACACGGTGCAATCCAAACCGCTCATCGAGCGCCACGGCGGCGTGCTCGTGATGACGTATGCCACGCTGCTCGGCAGCGTGCCGGTGCTGCTGCTCTCGCTGCCTGCTGGTTTGAGCGTCGATTGGGCGGCGCAGCCGCCGGCGATCTGGGCCGGACTCTTCTGGTCGATCGTGCTCTCGGCCTTCGTCGGCTGGATCGTCTGGGGCTGGATCAACGCGGTGCGCGGCGTCGCGCGCACCGCGCCTCTGATGTACCTGATGCCGCCAGTGGCCGGCCTCGTCGCCTGGTTCGCGACCGGCGAGTCCTACACCGGCATCAAGCTCGGCGGCGCCGCGCTGACGCTGGTCGGCGTCGCGGTCGCGCAATTCGCTCGCAGCAGCCCGCGCGCGCCGCTGCCCGAGGGCGTGACGGTGGTCGATTGACGATGCCCGAGCGCGAAACCCCCGGCCTCTTCATCGCGCCCGACGGCAAGGCACGTTGCTATTGGTGCGCCGCAACGCCGGCTTACCTCCACTACCACGACACCGAATGGGGCTTGCCGGTCACGGATGACCGGCGCCTCTTCGAGAAGCTGTGTCTCGAAGGTTTCCAGGCCGGGCTGTCGTGGCTCACGATCCTCAACAAACGTGAGGCGTTCAGGCGCGCCTTTGCCGATTTCGATCCGCACATCGTTGCGCGCTTCACGCCGGCCGACGTCGATCGTTTGCTGAAGGACGCGGGCATCGTCCGCCATCGCGGCAAGATCGAATCGACGATCAACAACGCACGCCGCATGCTCGAGCTGCAGGACGAGTTCGGCTCTCTCGCCGCTTACGCGTGGCGCTATGAGCCGACGGCAAAGAGCCGGCCGAAGCGGATGACGCTTGCGGCGTTGAAGAAGCTCGGCGCATCGCCCGAATCGATCGCGATGTCGAAGGACCTGAAACACCGCGGCTGGAGCTTCGTCGGCCCGACGACGGCCTATGCTTTCATGCAGGCGATGGGCCTCGTCAACGATCACA
>JBDTSN010000338.1:0-3880 GCA_039931145.1 Burkholderiales bacterium
GGTGCATGCACGCGCCGCAAACCGAAATGCCGGGAGGGACGCCGATCGCGCAGCGCTCGCAGCGCGGGAGCGGCACACAGAAGCGCTCGATGCAGGCCTCGCACAGCCGTGCACGCGACCAGCTCCTGCACAGCGCGCATTGCGTCGGCAACCGACGCAGCGGTGATGACAAGGCATCGATGAGGCGCGCGCCGTTCACGTTCATTGAGTCAATATACTGGCCCGCAATGCCCGATTTGAAACCAATGCCGGCATCGACCGACGCGCGATCGATCGACGAGGCAGCCGTTCGCACCGCGCTGCGCCGCATGGCGCGCAATGTGCAAGCGCCCTGGCTGCACGCCGAAGTCGCGCGCCGCATCGCCGAGCGCCTCGCCGTCGTGCGGCTGCAACCGGCGACGGTGCTCGACTGGTGGGGCCACACCGGCGCGAGTGCTGCCCTGCTGCGCGCGGCGTATCCGAAGGCGCGGCGGGTTGTCTTCGAGCCGAACGAAGCGTTGTTGACACGAAGTCGTGAGGCGGCAAAGCAGCCGTGGTGGACGGCCCGTCGCGGCGCCGCGGTCGAAGTGTGCGGCGACGAGCCCGAACCCGGCGCGGCCCAGTTGCTATGGGCCAACATGATGTTGCACGCCGTGGCTGACCTGCCAGCGCTGATGGCGCGCTGGCAGCGTGCGCTCGCGGTCAATGGCTTCTTGATGTTCTCGACACTCGGCCCGGACACCTTGCGCGAGCTGCACGCGCTCTACCGGCGCCTCGGCTGGCCGGCGCCGGGCGCGCCTTTCGTCGACATGCATGATCTCGGCGACATGTTGATTGACGCTGGCTTTGCGGACCCGGTGATGGATCAGGAGCGGCTCACGCTGACGTGGGACAGCCCGCTGGCGTTGTTGGCCGAGCTCAGGCAGCTCGGCGGCAACGCGTCGCTGGCGCGTTTCGCCGGCCTGCGCACGCCGCGCTGGCGCGCACGGCTGCACGACGCGCTTGCAACGCTTGCCGTTGCCGATGGCCGGATCGCGATGAGCTTCGAGGTCGTCTATGGTCACGCGTTCAAGGCCGCGCCGCGTATGCGCGCCGACGCGCCGACCACGGTTTCGGTGCAGGACATGCGTGCCATGCTGCAATCGGCACGCGGGGCGGGGCGTTGATCCCCCCACACCAGAGTGCGCCGTCGCACCGCGATAGAATCCGCCGCCTGTTGCGGGCAATGGGCCGCAGCGAAGTGGCGCCACGCGGTTTCGTCCGAGGTGAGCGCTGCACGTGGCAATATCCGGAGGCCGATCCTCTCATTCCAACGCCAGCAGCATGTTGACCAGCATCATCTCTCCAGCCTGGCGCGCCTCGTCGCACAGGGTTCAGTTCCGCTTCGGCCGCGAAACCGGTGCCGCGTGGACGGACGGCGCGCAAGCCCGCACGCCGTGGTCGGTGGAGTGGGTATTCAAGCGCAACAGCTCGCTCGCGCCGCGCCAGGTGATGTGGTTCTACGCATCGCTGTGCGTGTTGTCGCTCGGCCTGGCGAGTGTCTTCTGGCTGCGCGGCGCAACGATGGTGATGCCGTTTGCGTGGATCGAGATGCTGCTCGTCGGCGTCGCGTTGCTCGTCTATGCGCGCCATGCGGCCGACAGCGAGCGAATCGCGCTGCGCGGCGATCAGCTGACGGTGGAGAACACCTCGGGCAGCCGTGTCGAATGTGTCGATTTCCAGCCTGCCTGGGTGCGTGTCGAGCCGCGCCACGGCGACCACTCGCTGATCGATCTGTCGGGGCAGGGCAGGCGGATATCCGTCGGCCGCTTCGTGAGGCCCGAACTGCGCGTTCAGTTGGCCGACGAAGTGCGTTGGGCGTTGCGCCGCTGGCAGCAGCGCGCCGGGCGCGGCGCGCGACGAGACGAAGCCGATGCGGGTGAACGGGTCGCGGCCGACCTTAATCCCGGGGTAAACGATGAATCCTTTAGCGGTCCGGTGATTCCGCGAGAGTCTTGACACCATGATGACCATGACGAACATGCTGCAAACCCGATCGCGCCCTCTCTGGCAGGGAGCCCGCGGGCTCTCCCAAGTCCTCGCTGCTGCGCTCGCCGCTTCGGTCACGACGGCAGCGTCGGCGGCGCGTACCGTGAACGACCTGCCTGGCGGCCCGGCGGTCAACCAGTGGAATCTGCATCCGCCGGTCACGGTGATTGCCGCGGACCAGATCTGGCTGCACAACTTCGTGATGGCCGTGTGCACCGTGATCTTCCTCGGCGTGTTCGGCGTGATGTTCTATTCGATCATCAAGCACCGCAAGTCGCGCGGTCACAAGGCTGCGAATTTCCACGAAAGCACGACCGTCGAGATCATCTGGACCATCGTCCCCTTCATCATCGTCATCATGCTCGCGCTGCCGGCGACCAAGGTCGTCGTCGCGATGAAGGACACGAGCGGCGCCGACCTCACGATCAAGGCGACCGGCACCCAATGGAAGTGGGGCTACGACTACATCAAGGGCGAGGGCGAGGGCATCGGCTTCATGTCCACGCTTGATCCGGCACAGCGTGAGATGTCGAACTCGGGCAAGCCCGAGGGCGACGATTATCTGTTGAAGGTCGACTACCCGCTCGTCGTGCCGGTCGACAAGAAGGTGCGAATCATCACCACCGCGAACGACGTCATCCACGCCTTCATGGTGCCCGCCTTTGGCATCAAGCAGGATGCGATCCCCGGCTTCGTGCGCGACACCTGGTTCCGCGCCGAAAAGATCGGCGACTACTACGGCCAGTGCGCCGAACTGTGCGGCAAGGAGCACGCCTACATGCCGATCCACGTGAAGGTCGTCTCGGCGGCAGACTACACGACCTGGGTCGACGGCGAGATGAAAAAGTTGGCTGCCAAGGCCGATGACCCGTCCAAGGTATGGACGATGGACGAGATTTTGGTGCGCGGCGAGAAGGTTTACAACGCTAACTGCGCCGCCTGCCACCAGGCCAACGGCAAGGGCGCCGGCCCGATCAAGCCGCTCGATGGCGCCGCGGTCGTGCAGGATGCTGACAAGACGAAGCAGATCCACGTACTTCTCAACGGCCAGAACAACGGCGCGATGCCGTCGTGGAAGCAACTCAGCGACACCGACATTGCGGCCGTCATCACGTTCACCAAGAACCACTGGTCGAACAAGACCGGCGAGTTGGTGCAGCCGGCCGATGTGCTGGCCGCACGCAACTAGGCGAGTTCGCGCCAAGCGACATCAAGCAGGAACATCTCTCATGAGTGCAGTCATCGACCACCCTGGCCTTCACGGCCACGAACATGCAGATCACGGCGCGCCTCGAGGCTGGCGCCGCTGGGTCTATGCGACGAACCACAAGGACATCGGCACGATGTATCTCGTGTTCTCGCTCACGATGCTGATGATCGGCGGCCTGCTCGCGATGCTCATCCGTACCGAGTTGTTCGAGCCCGGGCTCCAGTTCGTCAATCCGGAGCTGTTCAACCAGCTGACGACGATGCACGGCCTGATCATGGTGTTCGGCGCCATCATGCCGGCCTTTGTCGGCTTCGCGAACTGGATGATTCCGCTCCAGATCGGCGCGCCCGACATGGCGTTCGCGCGCATGAACAACCTGTCGTTCTGGCTGTTGCCTCCGGCCGGGCTGATGCTCTCCGCCACATTCTTCGTTGCCGGCGGCGCACCCGCCGCAGGCTGGACGCTCTATGCGCCGCTCACCCTGCAGATGGGCCCGTCGATGGACATGGCGATCTTCGCCCTGCACATCATGGGCGCGAGTTCGATCATGGGTTCGATCAACATCATCGTCACCGTGCTCAACATGCGCGCGCCCGGCATGACGCTGATGAAGATGCCGCTGTTCAGCTGGACCTGGCTGATCACGGCCTACCTGCTGATCGC
>JBDTSN010000339.1:0-3875 GCA_039931145.1 Burkholderiales bacterium
CTCGAGCAGCAGCACCGGGCCGCGCCAGCCGAGCGCGCGGATGCGCTCGGCTTCGGCGAGATCGAGCAGCGCGAAGCCGTCCGCGCCGCGCAGGCCTTCGAACACGCGCTCGATGCCGTGGCCGTAGGCGTTCGCCTTGACGACCGCCCAGACCCGCGCGTCGCCCGCCGCGCTTCGCGCACGCTGCAGGTTGTGCGCCAGCGCAGCGGTGTGGATGAACGCTTGGACAGGACGCGGCATGGTCTGATTCTGCCAGCACGGCCCCGCGATCCGGGGGTCTGCGAGACGGCTTGACGACAAGGCGCATGCTATAAACCCCGGCGCAGGGGCCATAGATCGGACCGACTCGAAGCAGTCGGCAACGGCGCCCCCCACAAGCCTTTTCTTGCCACGGAGACAACGCACAGCCGCCCGCTCGCGACCGCATGAAAAAAGGCTTCTCCACGATCATGGCGGCGCAGTTCTTCAGCTCGCTCGCCGACAACGCGCTGTTCGTCGCAGCAGTGGAGCTGATCAGGTTGTCGGGCGGCGCTGAATGGCAGGGTGCCGCGCTGGTGCCGATGTTCGCGCTCTTCTACGTCATCCTCGCGCCCTTCGTCGGCGCCTTCGCCGATGCCGTGCCCAAAGGGCAGGTGATGTTCTATTCGAACCTCATCAAGATCGTCGGCTGCCTGACGATGTTGTTCGGCGCCCACCCGATTCTGGCGTACGGCATTGTCGGCCTCGGTGCGGCGGCCTATTCGCCCGCCAAGTACGGCATCCTCACCGAGCTCTTGCCGCCGTCGCAACTCGTCAAGGCGAACGGCTGGATCGAGGGCCTGACGATCGCCTCGATCATTCTCGGCGTGCTGCTCGGCGGCCAGCTCGTCGGGCCGGTGATCGCGCCGCAGTTGCTCGGTTTCGACATGCCGATGATCGACACGGGCGTCAACACGCCACCCGGCGCGGCAATCGCGTCGCTGATCCTCGTCTACGTCGTTGCCGCGATCATCAACCTCTACATCCCGCGCACCGAGGCGCCGTTGCAGCCCGTTGCCAAGGGCATCGTCGCGCTTGTGCGTGACTTCGCGATTTGCAACACGCGGCTGTGGGGCGACAAGCTCGGCCAGATCTCGCTCGCGACGACGACGCTGTTCTGGGGCGTGGCCGGAAACCTGCGCTACATCGTGCTCGCCTGGGCGGCGGTGGCGCTCGGCTACACGACGACGCAGGCCTCGACGCTCACCGGCGTCGTCGCAATCGGCACAGCAGTCGGTGCGGTACTGGCGTCGATGCGCATGCGTCTCGACCGTGCGACGGGCGTGATTCCGCTCGGCATTGCGATGGGCTTGCTCGTCGTCGGCATGAACTTCATCACCAACGTCTGGGCCGCGGTGCCGTTCCTGATCGTGCTCGGCGGCATCGGCGGCTACATCGTCGTACCGATGAACGCGCTGCTGCAGCATCGCGGCCACAATCTGATGGGCGCGGGGCGATCGATCGCGGTGCAGAATTTCAACGAGCAGGCGTGCATCCTCGCCCTCGGGGCGCTCTATACCGGCATGACGCGGGTCGGCATATCGACCTTTTTCGCGATCACCGCTTTCGGCGTCGTCGTCGCCGCCATCATGGAGCTGATCCGCCGCTGGCACGCTGCGAATCTGGTGAATCACAAGGACGAAGTCGATCGCCTGCTCGCGCTCGCGCGCAGCGATCGGCATTGATGACGCAGGTACCGCAGGCCGCCACGCACCCGCCGCTGTGGCCTGCCCTTGCGCTGACCGTCAACGCCGCCATCTGGGGCACGTCCTGGTGGGCATTTCGGCAGCTTCAGGGCATGGGCCTGCATCCGCTGTGGGCGACGGTGCTGATCTACGTCGTCGCCGCGCTCGTGATCATCGTCGCGCGGCCGGCCGCGCTCGGGCTGCTGCTGCGCACGCCGGCGCTCTGGGTGCTGGTGCTCGCGTCGGGAGCGACGAATGCCGCATTCAACTGGGCGATGGTGATCGGCGACGTAGTACGCGTCGTACTGCTTTTCTACCTGATGCCGCTGTGGGCAGTGCTGCTCGCGCGCTTGCTGTTGCACGAGGCGCTGACGCGTACCGCCGCGCTGCGCGTAGCGCTCGCCCTCGCCGGCGCGGCGATCGTGCTCTGGCCTGCCGACGGCGGCTGGCCGCTGCCGCACACGCTTGCCGATGCACTCGGCATCGTCGGCGGTTTCACGTTCGCACTCAACAACGTGGTGCTCAGGCGCGAGGCGGCGCAGCCCGAGGAAGGCCGTGCGCTCGCGATGTTCGCCGGTGGCGTGGTGGTGGCCGGCACGCTCGCCACGGCGCTCGCACTGCGCGGCGATGTTCCGTGGATACCGGCAGCCGCGCCCGGCTGGCTGCTCCCGACGCTCGCCTTGAGCGTGTTGTTCCTGCTCAGCAACTTCGCACTCCAGTTCGGCGCGGCGCGGCTGCCGGCGAACGTGACCGCCGTCGTGCTGCTGACCGAGGTCGTGTTTGCCGCAGGCTCGGCGCTCGCGCTCGGCGGCGGCACGCTGACGCCGCAATTGATGTTGGGTGGCGCGTTGATCCTCGCCGCGGCGGCACTCGCCGCGCGGCGCCGGAGCGCCTGAGGATGCAGATGGCCGTTGGGCGATACCATCGAGCACCGGCCACCCATGGCCGAACCAGGACAGTCGATGCCGAAATCCGCCAAGACCCTCTACGACTTCTCCGCGCTGTCGATCACCGGCCAGCGCGCTGATCTTTCGACCCAGCGTGGCAAGGTGATCCTGATCGTCAACACCGCGAGCGCGTGTGGCTTCACGCCACAGTTCGCCGGCCTCGAGGCGCTATGGCAGGACTACCGCGACAAGGGCCTCGTCGTGATCGGTTTCCCGAGCAACCAGTTCGGCGCGCAGGACCCCGGCAGCGACGGCGAGATCGCCTCGTTTTGTTCGCTGAACTACGGCGTCGACTTCCCGATGATGGCCAAGGTCGACGTGAACGGCGCGCAGGCGCACCCGCTGTGGAAGTGGCTCACGGCCGAAGCGCCGGGGCTGCTCGGCAGCCAGGCGGTAAAGTGGAATTTCACGAAGTTCCTGATCGGCAAGGACGGCAAGGTGCGCAAGCGCTACGCGCCGACCGACAAACCCGAGTCGCTGCGCAAGGACATCGAAGCCGCACTGAAAGCTTAAGGCCTGAAAGATCCTCATGTTCGAACACATAGAACCCTACGCCGGTGACCCGATCCTGAGCCTGAACGACGCCTTCCAGAAGGACCCGCGGCCGCACAAGATCAACCTCTCGATCGGCATCTATTTCGACAACGACGGCCGCATCCCGATGCTCGAATCGGTGCGCCGCGCCGAGCGCCAGATCGTCGAGGCAGGCGGCGCCAAGCCGTATCAGCCGATCGAGGGCGCGGCGAACTGCCGCGCCGAGGTGCAGAAGCTCCTCTTCAGCGCCGATCACGAGGTGGTCAAGAGCAAGCGCGTCGCGACCATCCAGTCGGTCGGGTCGAGCGGCAGCCTGCGTGTCGGCGCCGACTTCATCCATCGCTACTTCCCCGAGAGTGCCGTGTGGGTCAGCGATCCGACGTGGGACAACCACCGCGCGATGTTCGAAGGCGCCGGCCTCACGGTGCACACCTATCCGTACTACGACGCGAAGACCGGCGGCGTGCGCTTCGACGCGATGCCGGACACTCTGCGCACGCTTCCGAAGCGCAGCGTCGTGCTGCTGCATGCGTGCTGCCACAACCCGACCGGGGTCGATCTGACGCGCGCGCAGTGGCAGACGCTGATCCCCTTGCTGCGCGAACGCGAGCTGCTGCCCTACCTCGACCTCGCCTACCAGGGCTACGGCGAGGGCATCGACGAGGACGCCTACGCGGTGCGCGCGCTGGCC
>JBDTSN010000340.1:0-3847 GCA_039931145.1 Burkholderiales bacterium
GCGATGAAAGCGCCGGCGAGCGACCCCATGCCGCCGATGACGATGACGGCAAACAACACTGCGCCCACCTGCAGCGACATCGACGGCTGGAACAGATTCTCGAAACGCAGCTCGCGCGCGGCAAAGGTGCGCTGCCGCTACCCTGGAGCGAGACGATTCTGCAGCCCGATACTGCGCGATTCGTATGGCGTGCGCACAGCCTCTCGGCGCCGAAAGGAGGCGGTGTCTTTCGCGTCGCGATCGACCCGCCGACGCGTTGGTACTACATCGGCCAGGCGGGCACTGCCGGCGCGCCGTTGACACTCTACGGCCCGATCGAGGAAGCGGCGAAGGGCAGATTCATCGACGCACTGGCTTCGGCCAGGGCGGTATCGTCTGCTGCGCCGCCTGCTGCAAAGCCGGCGACCTCGCCGCAGGCGAGTCAAAGCAAAAAGCCCGATTCAAAGTCGAAACCGAAGCCGAAGCCGAAATCCTCGACAAAGGTCAAGAACTGAGGGATCGGCTTTGGCATCATGGCGCCTCCAACCCGAAAGGAACAGGCTATGGCGGTTCGCGAAATACTGAAGATGGGTGATGCACGACTGCTCCGCATTGCGCAACCGGTCGATCGCTTCGACACGGCCGAACTGCACGCACTCGTCGCCGACATGTTCGACACGATGGAAGCGGCGCACGGCGCGGGGCTTGCCGCGCCGCAGATCGGCATCGATCTGCAACTCGTGATCTTCGGCTTCGCGCACAGCGATCGCTATCCGGACGCGCCGGCCGTGCCACGCACCGTGCTCGTCAACCCACGCGTTGTTGCGCTCGGCGACGAGGAAGAGCTCGGCTGGGAGGGTTGCCTGTCCGTGCCCGGCTTACGTGGCCAGGTGCCGCGCTGGTCGCGCGTGCGCTACACCGGCTTCGACCCCAAGGGACAGCCGATCGAACGCGAGGCCGAAGGCTTTCACGCGCGCGTCGTGCAGCATGAATGCGACCACCTGATCGGGCGGCTCTACCCGACGCGAATGCGCGACATGACGCAGTTCGGTTTCACCGACATCCTGTTTCCTGATCTGGAGGACACGGCCGATGATTGAACGCCACATCCTCCGCCTGATGTGGACGATCGCACTCGGTGCCTGCGTCGCGAGCAGCGCGGCGATTGCGCAGACGCCCGCGCGGGCAGGCGGTCCGGTCCCGGTCGAGAGCTTTTATCGACAGCCTGATATCTCGAGCGCCGTACTCTCGCCTTCCGGCCGGTGGCTGGCGATGCGGACGGCGCTCGATGGTGCACGCGTGGGCATCACGACTCTCGACCTGGACGCCAAGGGCAAAGCGTTCGAGACGATCCGCTACACCGACGCCGACGTCCGCGACGTCTACTGGGTCAACGACGACCGTCTGGTATTCGAGGTGATCGATCTGCACGGCGGCAGCGGCGACCAGCGCTTCGCACCCGGCCTCTTCAGTGTCCGGCCTGACGGCAGCGAACTCTTTCAGCTGATTCAGTCCGAAGGCAAGGGCTTCATCAGTCGCCCGACCCTGAACCGGACACGCGAACTGCTGGGCTGGGACCACAGACTGCTCGCGGTTCCGGTCGGCAACGGCAATGAGGTCATCGTCGGTCAGTACAAGTATGACGGCCTCGGCGATGCGGTCTCGGTACTCGCCAAGCGGCTCAATGTCGAGAACGGCAGAACGATCTCGTTGTCGGTCGGTGCGCCGCCAAACCCGCGTCGCTGGTTGTTCGATCCGGCCGGGGAGCCGCGTGTGGTCATCGCGGGGGAGGGCGCTTACCGCACGATTCACTGGCGCGCGCCGGGGAAAGACGAGTGGGTCCAACTGGCGCGCTTCGATTACTTGAAGATGGACTTTTATCCCTTCTTCGTCGATGCCGCAGGCGTGCTCTACGTGACGACGCCCGACGGACCTGCGGGCACCGACGTGCTCCGGCGCTTCGACTTCAACACCGGCCAGCTGAGTCCCGACAAGCTGATGAGTACCCCGGGATTCGACTTCCGCGGCAGCATCGTGACGGACCCGCTGAGCGGCAAGGCGGTCGGCGTGCGCGTCGAGACCGATGCCGAGACGACCGCCTGGTTCGACCCGCACATGAAGGCGCTGCAGGCGGCCGTCGACGCCAAGCTGCAGGGGCACATCAACCGCATCAGCTGCCGGCGCTGCAACGACAAGGACGCCGTCGTGCTCGTCTATTCCTTCTCCGATCAAGACCCGGGCCGTTACTGGATCTACCGGCCCGATGGCGATCGCTGGCAGCTTTCCCTCGCGAGGCGCAAAGACATCGACCCGGCGCAAATGGCGATGCTGGATTTCTACCGCATCAAGGCGCGCGACGGTATGGACTTGCCAATCTGGGTGACGACGCCGTCCAAGACCGCCGCCGCCAAGTCGCCGCCGCAGGCCGTCGTGCTCGTGCATGGCGGCCCCTGGCTACGCGGAAGTCACTGGCGGTGGAATGCCGATGCACAGTTTCTCGCCTCGCGCGGCTATGTCGTCATCGAGCCCGAGTTCCGCGGTGGCACCGGCTTTGGCGAAGCGCACTTTCGCGCCGGCTGGAAGCAGTGGGGCGGCACGATGCAGGATGACGTGGCCGACGCCGTGAGGTGGGCAGCCGACAAGGGCCTGATCGATCCAAAGCGAGTCTGCATCGCGGGTGCGAGCTACGGCGGCTATGCGACCCTGATGGGTCTCGTCAAATACCCGGAGCTTTACCGCTGCGGCGTGGCGTGGGTGGCAGTGACGGACCCGCGACTGATGTTCGCCTTCAGCAGGCTCAACGACATCAGCGAAGAGTCGAAGAAGTATGGCCTGCGCGAGCTGCTCGGCGATCCGGCGAAGGACGCCGCGATGCTCAAGGCCGCGGCGCCGGTGGAGCAGGCGGCGCGTATCAAGGCGCCGGTCTTGCTTGCCTTCGGCGGGGTCGATCGACGCGTGCCGATCGAGCACGGCACGCTGATGCGAGATGCGCTGCGCGCCGCCGGCAACGAGCCCGAGTGGGTGGTCTACCCCGACGAGGGCCACGGCTGGCTGCGCATCGAGTCGCGCGTCGATTTCGCGAACCGTGTCGAGCGCTTCCTGGCGAAGAACCTGAAGTAGGCGCGAGCAGGCCCGACGCTATTTCATGGGCGTCAGCAGCGGCCTCAACCCCACCCACGCATTGCTAAGGAGCAATGGCTGCGCCTTCTCGTTCGGGTGGATGCGATCGTCCTGGAACAGCGATGTGGCGATCGGAATATCGGCGATGCCCTTGAAGAAGAAGGCGACGAGCCCGACACCCTCGGCTTTGGCAACTTCGTAGTAGAGCGCGGCAAGCTCCTCGTTGTACCGGGCGCCGTAGTTCGGCGGCACTTGCATGCCGATCAGGAGCACCTTCGCGCCGGCAGCCTTCGCTGCGCGCGTCATCGCTTCGATGTTTGTCTTCGTCATCGCAAGCGGCAGGCCGCGCAGTGCATCGTTGCCGCCGAGTTCGATGATCACGATCGCCGGCTTGTAGCGCTCGAGCAGCGCGGGCAGGCGCGTCACGCCGCCTGAAGTGGTGTCTCCGCTGACACTCGCATTGACGACGTCGAATTCCGATTTCTCCTCGTGCAGCTTCTTGCCGAGCAGCGCAACCCAGCCGCTGTCGCGCCGTAAGCCGTATTCCGCCGAGATGCTGTCGCCGACAACGAGAATCACCTTGCGCTGTGCGTCGCCGCGCGCCGGCAACGATGCCAGCAAAGACGCACCGGCCAGCCACAGGCTACAGTGCGCGCCAAACCTTCTTCGATTCATTCCCATTTGCAAGCATCCTCATGTCTGAACCCATCATCGCCGTCGAGCGCGTCACCAAGCAGGTCCAGGACTC
>JBDTSN010000341.1:0-3840 GCA_039931145.1 Burkholderiales bacterium
CCGGATCGCCGCCGTTGTGGCAGTTGCCGGCGCCGGCGTTGAACAGCGTGTCGCCGGAGAACAGCGCCGGCTGGTCGGTGTGCGAGCGCAGGCAGATGTGGCACATCGTGTGGCCCGGCGTGTCCATGCATTCGAGCTCGACGGTCTTGCCGACCTTGATGATGTCGCCCGCCTTCACGCCACGATCGACTCCCGGGATGCTTGCGCCCGCGCGGTGGTGCGCAATCAGCTTGGCGCCGGTCGCCGCGATCACCGCCGCGTTGCCCCCGGTGTGGTCAAGATGCTCATGCGTGTTGAGCACCTGCGTGATCTGCCAGCCGCGAACGCGCGCCGCGTTCAGGCATTTCTCGTGATCGAGCGGGTCGATCGCGAGTGCTTCGCCGCTCTCCGGGCAGGCGACTAAGTAGTTGTAGTTGCGATATGCGTTGTCGGTCCAGATGCGTTCGACGAGCATGGCGGGGGTCCTCGATTGGCGGGGCGGATTGCACAGTTGCGAGCGTAGCTCACATGAATGTGACGCTTGATTCTGACAGGCTGTCCGACTGGCGTCCGCTCACTGCTCGATGGCGGATGCTGCCGACGTCCGGCGCGGAATGCGTCGCTCCCGTCCAGGCGCTGGGGATGGCGGCGCGCTTAGCCCCGCCGCGCGACAAGTTCACCGGGGCGCACTGTCAGGAGTCTTCGGCATGAATCTGCGTGCTGTCGCCGACCCCCGTGAACGAGGGGTTGCGGACGGGTATGCCCGCTGCTATTTTCGGAGTGCCGCCCACCCACGAGGAATGAACCATGCGACTCAATCCGATTCTCTGCGTCTCCTGTCTGACTCTTGCAGCAATGGCAACACCCGCCCATGCGATCTCCTTCTTGCCCTTCGTGACCGCCGGCGACCTCAGCGCTGTCCTCGGCAACAATGCCACCATCGGGTTCGCCTATGCAGGCGACAAGTTCGTCGGCTCGGTGTACTACGGTACGAACAACAACCAACTGGACTCGACGAACCTGAGCGGGGGAAGCGTCGCCAAGTTCGGGTCGCCGATCGCCGGCTTTACCGGCGAGATCTATGTCAGCAGTTCGCTCGGCATCGGTGGTTACGGGCCGCGTGATGTGTATGCGGGGTCGGAGGCGGGCGGCAGCATCTATCGCATCGCGAACGACGCCTCGTCGCAGGGTCTATTTGCGAGTGGCCTCGCGGGGGGCGTGCGAAGTATCGCTTTCGATCCCTATGGTTTGTACGGCAATAACATGATCGCTGCGACCAACTCCGGTAAGGTCTACAAGATCAGCAACACCGGTGTTGCAACCCTGTTGGCCTCGGTCGGCGAGGACACGGAAGGGCTGAGCTTCGCGCCGCAGCCCTTTGGCTCCTATGGCAAAGGCACCTTGTTCGTGGCATCGGAAGGCTCGGGCACTCTGCGCGCCATCGCGCCTGACGGGAGCATGACCACGGTCATCAGCGGCCTTTACGGCGCTGAGATGGTGAGTTTCGTGCCGCTCAATCTTGGCGAAAGTGGCAACCCGCTCGAGGGCTTTTATGCAGCGGCCTATCCGACCAACATCCAGAAAGCCGCTGCTGGCGAATTCACCTCATACAAGGGCGATGCCATCATCACTGGCGAAACTGGCCACCAGGTCTGGCAACTCCACGCTGATGGTTCGACGTTTACGGCGAACCTCCTCGGGTATTTCCCTGGGCAACCGGAAGATGGCATCTTCGTCACGGCCGACATCATCAAACCCCCAGTCCCGGAGCCCTCGACATGGGCGATGATGCTCATCGGCCTCGGTTCGCTAGGCGCCCTCGGCTCCAGGCGCCACATCCGCGTGCAGCGAACCTGATAGTTGCTCGGATCGGGCGGGCTGGCTCGATCGACCTATTGTGGGCTTCTGCAACGGGCGGCAGCACGTTGTCTGACTGCACGCCTCAACGGTAGGCCTGGCCGATCGACACCGACGCCGAACGGTACCTACTACGAAACAAGCACAGCGTCGTGTGCATCCCCTCGCCTTGGCAGTGAAGAACGGCGTCAGGCCCAGGCCAGCGGGCCGCTCGGCGCGTTGCGCTGCATGCCGTGGCGGCCCTTTTGTGGCCCGGATCGGCTCAAACGGGGTGCGAGCCGATTACCACTCGGCCCGTGGCGTGATCGGGTCGCGCTACGCGGTTTCGAAGCGCATCGCGAAGTGGGGCCAAGTTGGTGCGGATCCTGCGTGATGCCAAGCGTCTCGGAGGCACGCCGATTCAGGCCGTATTGGCGTCGGTCGTGCGGTCCGGAGCAAAGCAATCGGCGAACGTGAAGTACAGCGACGTGTAGAACACGGTCGAGATCAGCAGGCCGACAGGCACCGTCGCGAGCGCGATGATCTGGGGCTCCTGCAGCAGCGCGGAGAAGACGTTGGCGATGACGCCGAAGGCGAGGATCACGCCGCCCCAGGCCAGGCCGTAGACACTGAATGCGCCGATATTTCGCCAGCACGCCATGGTGCTGAAGAAGAACGCCTTGCCAATGCTCTGTTCGCCCCAATGGACGAGTGCAGGCGCGTGCCAGAAGGGCAGCGACAGCAGTGAAGCAAGACCGAATCGCAGCAGCAGGCCGAACTGAAGCTGCGCATCGCTGAGCAGCGCGGCGATCCCGGCGGCGTCGCTCTTGCCGGAGGCGATCGCGTCCTGCAGCGCTTCGAACTTGCCGCCATCGGCGACGGCGCTCAAGACCATGATCAGATAGGTCGCGATCGCGTAGATGACGCCCATCTGCACGAGCGCCATGCGCTTGCCGTGCGAGCCCCTGAGCGGCTCGACGAATACTCCCGGGCCAGGCAGGTTGCCGAGCATGACGCGCCGCGTCGCGACCATGAAGCCGAGCGAGACGAGCGGCATCGCGGCGAGCATGAAGAACTCACCGACAACGGGCAGCAAGAGCGCGAGCAGGCCGAAGAACATGACGCCCGTGAAGAGCGCTGCGAAGACGAGCGGACGCTTGAAGAAGGCGGCAAATCCGCGGCGCACCCAGAACGCGCCGTGGCGCGCCGGCACGAGGTGCAGTTTCATCGGGGCGTCAGGCGGCATGAGGCGTCGCGATCTCGGTGGGGTGCCAGGGCGTGCGCACGCGTTCGCGCAGCATGTGTTCGAAAGGCGCCGGGTCGTGCGCCGTCAACAAGTGTGCATCGCGCGGCAGGTGCAAATCCCACAGGCGCGAGATCCAGAAGCGCAGCGCCGCGCCTCGCAGCATCGCCGGCATCAGCCGGGCTTCATCGCCGCTCAGTGGGCGAACCGCTGCGTAGGCACGAACGAAGGCGGCGGCGCGCTGCTCTTCGAGGCGGCCCGACGCCGCGTCGGTGCACCAGTCGTTGAGGCAGACGGCGACGTCGAACAGCAACGCATCGACGCCGGCAAAGTAGAAGTCAAAGAAGCCGGAAAGCGCGTCGCCTTCGGGCGTCGCATGGAACATCACGTTGTCGCGAAACAGGTCGCCGTGGATCGCGCCGCGCGGCAGGTCATGGGCCACATCGGAATCGGCTACGTGTTGCTGGAAGCCGAGTTCGTCGTCAAGCAGCGCGCACTGCGCCGCATCGAGGAAGGGGCGCACGACCGGCGCTGTCCGCAGCCACCAGCCCAGGCCGCGCGAATGGGGTTGCGCGCGTGGATAGTCGAGGCCCGCAATGTGCATGCGCGCGAGCATCGCACCGACCGCTTCGCAGTGGGCAGTGTCGGGGGCAAGACAAGGGCCGCCATGCAGACGGCCCACCAGTGCTGCCGGCTTGCCGCAGATGCGGTGAAGGATCTCGCCTGCAGCATCGGCATGCGGCGCGGGCACCGGGATGTCGCGCTCGGCGAGATGCTTCATC
>JBDTSN010000342.1:0-3821 GCA_039931145.1 Burkholderiales bacterium
TCCTCGCTCGGGTCGATGCCGTGGCGCACCGCGTTCTCGACCAGCGTCAGCAGCGCCATCGTCGGGAAGCGCACCGCATAGAGTTCGGGCGCGACTTCGATCTCGAACTGCAGCCGATCGGGCATACGCAGATGCATCAGCTCGAGATAGGCGCGCACGAGTTGCAGCTCGGTCGCGAGCGTCGTGTCGGCGTCGTTCAGACGCGGCATCGCGGCGCGCAGGTAGGCGATCAGATGGCGCAGCACCGGCGCGGCGCGATCAGACCCCGACTCGACCAGCGCCTGCACGTTGGCGAGCGTATTGAACAGGAAGTGCGGCTCGATCTGCGCGTGCAGCAGCGAGAGCCGCGCGTCCGCCGCCTGGCGCTCGAGCGTCGCCCGCTCGAGCGCGAATTGCAGCCCCTCGGCGCGCGCCTGGGCGTCGCGCTCGCGGTACAGCGCGCCGAGCGCCATGACGACGCCGACCATCGCCGCCGCGAGCGAGATCAGCAAAATGCCCGAGATGCGCGGCCAGTTGTTGAGCAACGCACTCAGGTCACCGTTCACTGAAAAGACGTAGGCCGCAACCGTCGCCAGCGGCGCAAACAGCACGACCGCGAAGACCTGCATCAACCAGCGCGGCAGCCACGTCTGGCGCCAGTGCCCCGCGGCGGTGAACACGAGCAGCAGCACCATGCCGACAAACAACGTGCGCCCAAGCACCTGAGTGAACGGCGAGATGAAGACCGGGTTCAGCGCGACCGCGACGATCGCGCTGAGCACGGCCTGCACCACCACGCTGCGCCAGGTGAGCGAGGCGAGCCAGTGTGGCAGCCACTTGCCGCCCGATGCGACCTTGTTCATGACGGCGAAAGATAGCGCCCATGCGCTACGCTGACCAGTGCCAGTTGCCAGGTGTTGCGACGAACGACGGTTTGCAGGGCGCGAACGGCGTGGCTCGCGTCCGAGGCCGGCACACCCGCAGTCCCCAAACCGGACCGGGCACTCCGCGGTCCCAGCGACGAGGCACTTGAGTAACGTACAGCATGTCGTCATGATGAGGGTGCGGTGGCCGAACCCCGAGTGCAGTGTTGCACGCTGTTCAGCACATAAAACCGCGTCTTTGGCCCCGTGACGTCGTTGCAAATCCTCGCGATACCACTGGGTATCGCTGTGGTTTGCGCCTGGTCACAGGCCCAAATCCATCGGTTTTCTTAAGTGCCTCACAGCATGCAACACTGCACTAGCAAGCCCTAACATTCGCAACGCACTTCCGATCCGCGACATGACTCCCTTTGCATTTCGGATTCGCGGTGCAATGCAACCCAGACCATGATTGATCCACAGGACGAAGCGGCGCTGCCCGAATTCACCGGCACTGAGCTTGGCGCGGTAGCCCACCTGTACCGCGGCGAGATCTACCGCTCGACGATCTGGCGCACGCGCCTCGATACGACGACGAACTGGTCCGTCGTGACGCTCGGCGTGGCCCTGTCGATCGTCTTCTCTTCGCCCAGCGCATCGCCACTGCCGCTGCTGCTGGTCGGGGTGCTGATCCTGTTGTTCCTGATGATCGAGGCGCGCCGCTACCGCTACTTCAACGTCTGGCGCGCGCGCTGCCGCTGGATCGAGAACAACTTCTACGCGCCGCTGCTCAACCCGAACGAAACAGCCAGCAGCAATTGGCGTGCGGTGCTTGCCGCCGACTATCGCCGCCCGACTTATCACGTCTCGTTCACGGTCGCGCTCGGCCGGCGAATCCGGCGCAACTACTTGTGGATCGTGACGATCCAGGCTTGCGCCTTCGTCGGCAAGCTGCTCGTGCACCCGACGTCACTGGACTCGTTTGACGAGTTCTTCAACCGCGCCAACGTCGGCCCACTGCCCGGAGAGGTCGTGCTGGCTATCGGCGCCCTGTACGTCCTCTCGTTGGCCGCGCTCGCGATCTGGAGCGAAGCGCTGGACAGCCGTAAGTGGGGTCTCACGTCCAGTGCCGGCGGCATGGGCTGATCGGACTGACGGCCGTGCAAACCCGCAAAGTGCTGAATTGTTGATCAGCACGCCCTCGGCATGCGTCGCGAAGTTCTCACGGGACATGCGAGAGGAAACGTCAAGCCCTTCGTGGCCGTAGCCGAATCGCAAACAGAATGTGACAAACCGCAGCGCAACGGCTAAACGCCCTGGCGCACGAGCTTCGCGGCGAGCGCCTGATTGAGCGTGTCGGCGCTGTCTTGCAGGTGGGCGCGGGTCGTATCGCTCAGGTCTTTGTGGCGCGCCGCCGTGTTGAGTTGCGCGGCCAATGTCTTCGCTTGCACGCGCCTCAGGCTGCGAGCGTCGGCGCGGGTCTGCGTCTGCGGGCGAAGTAGCTGGTTGGCGAGGCGGTTCACATGGTCGCGCTGCAACTCACGGCGCAGCGGCGCGATATCGCTGCCGGTTGCGAGTTCGCTCCACACTGCCTGCGTCAGACGAGCGTCAAGCTCGGCGAGGCGCAGCGCGCGTTGCGGGCCGCTCGGTGCCTTTTCGGCGCTGTCGAGCAGGCGCGCGGCAACGGCGTCGCTCATCAGCGTGTCGAGCATCTTCTTCTGCAGATCGAGGACGACGACCGTGAGCGAGAAATCGGTGCCGGTCGCGGTGTCGCCGCTGCGCACCGCATCCCAGCGTTCAAGGTAGTCGGCGCCGAGCTTGCGTTGCAGCGCGGGCGATATTCTCAGGCTGTCGGCTGAGAGCAGGCCGACCATGATCAGCTCCAACGCCTGGCGCTGCTGCTCGACCGGCACCGGCGTCAGCGGGTCGCGCCCGCTGCCCGGTGCGTCACGCAGCGTGCGTACGCCGCCGATCTGGCGCGTCAGCGCGTTTGCGGAACGACCGACGTCGCGCACCGCGTAGAGCACCGAGCGGCGTAGCACTGCGTATTCCTCATCCGGCTTCAGGCTGCGCGTCTCCTGGCGCGCAAGCAGGTCCTGCGCGATCAGGATGCGCTTGCGCGCGAAGGCGATCACATCGTTCCCGAGGTCGAATTGCAGCGACTCGGGGTCGAGGCCGATGAAGTTGTCCTCGTCGGTGCCGTAGGCGAGTTGCGGCTCGTCGCTGCGCGCAGCGATGCGCTTGAGCTCATTCGCTTCCTGATCCGCTGCGATCGGCTTGTAGGCGTACTCAATCGCCCAGTAGTCGTAGGGGCCGAGCGTCGTGTTGAAGGCGTGCCGTAGCGTGCGCGCGGCTCGGTGGGGCCATTCAGGTTGATCGCGGCGTACTCCATCACCGACGCAGTGATGCCGTTCGCGGCAGTGAACGCCGGGTCGGCAAGCTGCTCGGCCGTATAGGCACGCGACGCGCGGAAGTTGTGGCGCAGGCCGAGCGCGTGGCCGACCTCGTGCATCGTCGTGTCCTTCAGGTAGGCGTCGACGAACTCCCGCGCTTCGGCGCTGTCAGGGTCGATCTCGCCGCGCGCCTCGAGCACGTCGAGCGCGTAGCTCATCTGCTCGGCCGCTTGATCGGCGTAGCTGCAGACGAGGCCGCTTGCGAGGTCGGCCGTGCTCGGGCCGTCATCGGCAGCGGCAGTCGACGCGAGCACCTGCGAGCGCAGCGCGCGCATGTTGCGCGATGCGAGGCTTTCGATCGCGATGTCGGCGTCCAGGATCTCACCGCTGCGCGGATCGACATGGCGCGGCCCGATCGCGCCGAATGCGGGCGCGGCGTTCGTCATCCAGCGGATCGATGCGCGGCCGAAGTCGAGCGTGTCGAAATCGGCGTCCGCCGGCTCGACCTTGACGACGATCGCGTTCTTGAAACCGATGCGCTCGAAAGCCTTGTTCCATTCGAGCACGCCGGCCGTGATCGGCGCGC
>JBDTSN010000343.1:0-3806 GCA_039931145.1 Burkholderiales bacterium
AAGACGACGGGTTGGCGGAAGACCTCGACATCCTTCTGGAACGTGGCGTCGTACTCGACCTTGCCGCGCGGCAGCAGAACCGGAGCCGCAGCCAGACCGGAGGGCGCAACGATCGCGTTGATCTTCTCGCGGTAGAGGTGGTAGCCGGGCGCGACGTCGAGCCGCACCTCGACGCGCTGCGCGTCGGGGGCGCGCACGCTCAGCGGAAAGGCCTGTTCGGGATCTAGGAAGGCCTCGCCGCCCCGCGCCTGCGGGCTGGCAAGACTCAGCAGCGCCATGAGCGCCAGCGCAAGGGCAGCGAACCAGCGCTGCTGGATCGGGGTCGGTTGGAGTGTTGTCGTCATGTCGTCTCCCGGCGCAAGATCCGGTTCGTCGTTCAGTTCAACGCGGGCTGCCCCTCGTACAGACGCCCATCCGCATTTACGGCGAGGAATGCGACGTTCTGGCTGCGAAGGAAATCGAGTGCATCGGCGCCCTTGAGCATCGCCACCGTGGTCAGCGCGCCGGCAGCCAAGCAGGCCGGCGCGAGCACGCTCACCGAACGCCAGGCGCGCACCGGCCAGCCTGTGCGCGGATCGAGCACATGGCAGTAGCGCACGCCGTCGCGCTCGAAGAAGCGCTCGTAGTCGCCGCTTGTCGCCAGCGCACCGGCACGCACCGGCAGTTCGGCCAGAAGGCGTTCGGGCGCGCGCGGATCCTGGATCGCGAGCATCCACGGTGCCGCGCCAAGACGGGGCCCGACGAGACGGATGTCGCCGCCGAGGTTGACGAGACCGTGCCTGACGCCGCGTTCCTGCAGCAGCGTTGCCGCGCGATCGGCTGCGTACTCCTTGCCGAAGCCGCCGAAATCGATCTCCATGCCCGCGATGGGCAGTTCGATCTCGCGATTGCGCCAGCGCAGCTTGTGCCAGCCGACGAGTGGCAGCAGGGCCTCCACTTCACCGGGCAACGGCATGCGCTGCGCGCGGAAATCCCACGCCTTGCGCAGACTGCCCGAGGTGATGTCGAACAGCCCGCCGCTGCTGTCGAAGAGTTGCGCGGCGAAGTCGAGCAGGCCAGCGGTCTCGGCGTCGACCCGGATCGGATGGCCACTGCCGGCCGCCGCGTTGATGCGCGAGACGATGCTGTCGGCGCGGTAGCGCGAGTACTTCACCTCGATGCGGCGCACCTCGGCGATCGCTTCGGCGGCGAGCGGCCCGGCCCGACGCCGGCTCAGCCCGGCGATGCGGACCTCGCAGCCGCTCGCCATGGCCGTGAACTGAAAGCCCAGGTCGTTCTCGTTCATTGCGTCGATTCTGCCGCCGCGCGCGGTCGCGAAGGGCTGGACGGCGGCGGACAACACGGGGGCGCTCCTCAGAACTTGTAGCTCGCGCCGACCTGCACGAAGTAGGCGCGAAACGGATCCAGCCCGGTGGAGCCCTGGCCGCCCACGTGCCAGCTCGTCATTTGCTCGTAGCCCTCCACGTTGCCGACGACGCCCCACTGCCGGGTCAGCTTGTACTCCGCGCTCAGCCCGAGCGAGATGGCGCCAAAGGCCGCGAGACGCTGGTCGCCGCTGTTGTGCTGGCCCGGCTGCAGGTCGGGAAAGATCGGGTAGCCCGCAGGGTCGTACAACGCGGGCGCGTAGAAGTTCGCGGCGCTCTGGCTGTACAGGCGCACAAGCCCGGTCAGCGTGAGCGCGTCGCTGACCGGCTTGACCCACTCGCCCTGCAGCGTGTTGGCGTTCACGCCGAAGCTGTCGTGGTAGTAGCGATAGCTCCCACGCAGTGCCGAGCCGTCGCCTTCGAGGTAGTGGTTCCAGCGCGCGAGCACCGCGAATTGGCGCCGCGACGCGGGCCGGAAATCGAGCGTCTTGTAGGGGTCGTCGTAGTAGCCCGTGCCGATGGTGTAGCCGACGTTGACCTGCGCCAGATCGTTGGCCGACACGGCCTGCGTCACGCCGAGCATGAACTCGGTGATGCGCCGCTTCTCGTCGCTCACGCCTTGCTGGCCACCGTTGGTCGGGTTGATGGTGTCCCACGAGCCGCCGATGCCGGCGTTGAGCGTCGTGTTGTTGTCGTCGGTGGCCCAGCTGCCTTGCAGCGAAGCCGCGTTAGACACGTAGTCGTTCTCGCCCGAGTAGGAGTAGCCGGCGGACACCGAGGAGCGCGTGAAATAGCGCGTGACGGCCACATCCGCCGCGTTGCGCCGATCGTTCATCACCGACGCGCTCGAGATCGAGGATTGCCAGCGCGGCGTGGCGCCGGACACCGCGTCCGTTACCGCCGACGCCTCGACCAGCCACTCGGAGCCGATCGGCTTGCTCACGAACACGGCCGGCGAGCTCACGTTCACGCGCTGCAGTCCGGGCTGCGAATCCTGGTAGTACAGGTATTTGAAAGCGACAAGCCCGTTGTCGGCGCCGCCTTCGGCGTGCGCCGGGTTCGGGCACACGCCCGGCAGCGCGAGGGCGGCGAGCACGATGGCGCCCGCGCCGCGTGTTGTCGCGGGCTTCGTGGCGCGCGCTCTGGCTTGGTGATTGCGACGCATGGGATGGCCTCAGTTGCAGCCGCAGCCGCCGCCGCCGACGCCGTAGCCGCCGGCCGCAGCTTCCTTGCTCTGGAAGATGTGCTGGCGGAAGCGCTCGGTGAGGGGGTCGCCACCCATCGTCATCTCCGTCTTGGCGAGGTTGCCCTTCTCCCAGGGCTGGGGCGGCGCCCAGGCCGAACAGGCGCCGAGTGTCGAGACCGCGAACATGACGAGCACGAGTGTCTTCATGGCATTTCCTCTCAAGGCAACTTGGCGGGGTTCAACGCGGCGACGAGCTTCGCTTCGAGCTCGGCGCGGTCCTCTTCGCGAAAGCCCTGGTGGACGGCGAGCACCTTGCCGTCGGCACCGATCAGCACCGAGGTCGGCATGCCCTTGACGCCGACCTGACGGGCGGTCTCGCCCTTCGCGTCGTAGGCCAGCGCGAACAGCGCCGGGTTCTCGGCGAGGAAGCGTTCGGCATCGGGCCGCTTCGCATCCAGGTTGACGCCCACGATCTGCAGCCCCTTGGCGCCGTACTTCTTCTGCATGTCGTTCATCCAGGGGAACGACTGCTTGCACGGCCCGCACCAGGAGGCCCAGAAGTCGAGGTAGACGACCTTGCCCTTGAGATCCGAGAGCTTGGGCGCAACCGTCGCCCCGGGTAGCGAGATATCGGGCACCGCCTGACCGGCTTCGAGAGCCGATGCCGATGGGGCAACGAGCGCAAGGCAAACGCTCGCGAGCGCAAGCAGGGTGTTGAACGCTTTCATTGATTGGTCTCCTTGTGGTTCATGAACAACATTTCCTGCGCCGCCGCCGAGGGCGGCCGTGCGCGGCGCGACCACAGCACCGCGCCCGCAAGTCCGCACAACAGCCACAGCATCGGGTCGAACAGGCCGGCTTGCGGATTGACGAGCGAGCAGCCGCCGGAGCCCGGGATCTGGCTGACCGGAGCATTGGCCGCCGGCATTTCAGGGGCGTCGGTCTCGATCTTCAAGGTGGGCGCAATGCCATCCGCGTCGGTCGTGACGACCAGCACGTCCTCGACATCCCCCGCCGGCACGCCCGCCGCGAGCGCCACCTCGAGCTCGCAGGTCTGCCCCGGCGCAAGCGACAGTGGCAGGCTGCCGCAGGCCTGGGCCACGGTGAAGCGACCCGCTTTGACTCGAAGCGCCGTGACGCTGATGTTGGTCGTGCCGGTGTTCTTGAGCACCGCTTTTCCAGGAGCGGGCGGCTCGCCGGACCCGCCGCTCGTCAGCCGCAGCGAAGTGGGCGACATCGTGAGCTTGGCTTGGCCC
>JBDTSN010000344.1:0-3797 GCA_039931145.1 Burkholderiales bacterium
GCTCGTGCCTCGTTCTATGCAAAGGTGAATCATGCGAGACCATCTGAAGTTCTATATTGACGGCAAGTGGGTCGATCCCGTCACTCGGAAGACACTCGACGTCATCAACCCAGCGACCGAGGCTGTTGCTGGCCGCATTTCGATGGGTTCGGCGGCCGACGTCGACAAGGCGGTGAAGGCGGCGCGCAAGGCTTTCGCGAGTTATTCCCAGACGACGCTCGCCGAGCGCGTCGCGCTGCTCGAAGCGTGCATCGCTGAGTACAAAAAACGCTATGCTGACATGGCGGCGGCGATCACCGAAGAAATGGGCGCTCCCTCTATGCTGGCGCAAAAGGCACAGGCGGCGATGGGCGTCGGCCATCTGCAGACGGCGCTTGCTGTGCTGAAAGACTATTCGTTCCAGGAGCTCCGCGGCACGACGCAGATCGTGCGTGAACCGATTGGCGTCTGCGGTCTGGTTACGCCCTGGAACTGGCCAATGAACCAGATCGCGTGCAAGGTCGCTCCGGCACTCGCAGTCGGCTGCACGATGGTCTTGAAGCCGTCCGAGCTCGCACCCTTCTCGGCGCAGGTCTGGACCGAGATCCTCGACGCCGCGGGCGTGCCGGCCGGCGTGTTCAATCTCGTCAACGGCGACGGACCGAGCGTCGGCGCCGCAATCGCGAGTCACCCGGAGGTCGACATGGTGTCGTTCACGGGCTCGACGCGCGCCGGCATCGAAGTCGCGCGCAACGCGGCGCCGACCGTCAAGCGCGTGCACCAGGAACTCGGCGGCAAATCACCGAACGTCATCCTGCCCGACGCCGACCTGAAGCGCGCCGTCACCGGCGGTGTGCGCAGCGTGATGAGCAACTCAGGCCAGTCGTGCAACGCGCCGACGCGCATGCTCGTACCGAACTCGAAGATGGACGAGGCGCTCGCGATTGCGAAGGCGGCGGCGGAAGCAACGACCGTCGGCGACCCGGCGACCGACGCCGCGATCGGCCCGGTCGTCTCAGCGGCGCAATGGGACAAGATCCAGACCTTGATCCACAAGGGGATCGAAGAAGGCGCGACGCTCGTCGCCGGCGGCCCGGGCAAGCCCGAGGGGCTGGAGAAGGGCTACTACGTGCGGCCGACCGTGCTCGGCAGGGTGAACAACCAGATGACAGTTGCGCGCGAGGAAATCTTCGGCCCGGTGCTCGTCATCCTCGGCTACGACACGGTCGACGAGGCGGTTGCGATCGCCAACGACACGCCTTACGGCCTGGCGGCCTACGTGTCCGGCACCGACACCGAGGCGACACGCGCCGTCGCGTCGCGCTTGCGCGCCGGGCAGGTCATCCTCAACAACGCCGGCACCGATCTGATGGCGCCATTCGGAGGCTACAAGCAATCGGGCAACGGCCGCGAGTGGGGCGAACACGCGTTCGCCGAGTTCCTGGAGACGAAGGCCGTCCTCGGCTTTGCTCCGAAAGCGGCCTGAATCGCACCGTCTTCTTGTCGGGTTGGCCCTGCTCCCTCTCCCTCTGGGAGAGGGTTGGGGTGAGGGCGCGGACGCTTGCAGCAATCCGATACTCCTCAAGCGGCAACCCCATGAGACCAACAGGCGAAGCCGCGACCGATCTTCCCTTCAGCGCCGCCGCCGAGCGCAACAAGGCGCCCATCCTCGAGGTGCTCGCGAGCGTCCTGCCCGAGGACGCGAAGGTGCTGGAGATCGCGAGTGGCACCGGTCAGCACGCAGCGAATTTCGCCGCCGCGAACCCGCGCTGGACATGGCAGCCGAGCGACATTCATCCACGCGCGATCGCCGGCATCGTCACGCGTTGCGCAGCGCTATCGAACGTGCGGCCCGCGATCGTTATCGACGTGCTTGCGCTGCCTGCGGCGCAGACGCTCGGCGGCCCTTTCGACGCGATCTTTTGCGCCAACATGATCCACATCGCACCGTGGGAGACGTGCGCCGGGCTGATGCAACTCGCTGAGCGCGAGTTGACGCCTGAGGGTGCGCTGATCCTCTATGGCCCCTTCATCGAGGACGATGTGCCGACTTCGGAAGGCAACGTCTCGTTTCATGCCGACCTGTGTCAACGCAATCCGCGGTGGGGGCTGCGTCACCTTACCGAGGTCGAAGCCGAGGCGGCGCGCGGCGGATTGCAACGTGTGCAAAGACACGCGATGCCGGCGAACAACCTCATGCTCGTGTTTCGTCGACGCGAGGCGTGATTTCGCACCATCGCCGCGCGTTGACTGTGCGAGCCGAGGCCAGCGGGTGGCCGACTGCGTTCATGTCCTCCGAGTCGAGCTTGCGCCCGCCTCTCCCCCTTTACTTCACTCCGTCAGCCACCCGCCGCCCTCGGCGCGCAGCACCGAGTTTCGCGACCGACGACGCACGCCAACAACCGATCGGGACGGTGGGGCGTATTGCGTAGTGAAGTAAAGGAGGAGGCGGCGGCCGCAAGGCCGGCGACGGGGGACATGAACGGAGCAGTGCGCCCCGGCGGCCCGATCGCGCGCACCACGGACGAAAGCGGCGACGCAAGCGACGAGCTAACTCGACGGCTTGCGCACGTCAGCGCGGAGAGGACTGCACGGATCGCCGCGCTGCAATTCAGCCGTGCAGCGCCTCGTACTTCGCCTGCAATTCCTCGCGGCTCTCGACGAAGTTGGGGTCTTGCACGATGCAGTCGGCGGGGCAAACGAGCTGGCATTGCGGCTCGTCTTCGGCACCGACACATTCGGTGCACTTTGCGGGGTCGATGATGTAGATCGGGTCACCGACGCTGATTGCTTTGTTCGGGCACACCGGCTCGCAAGCGTCGCAAGCGGTGCAGTCGTCATTGATGATGAGGGCCATGTTTGTTTCTCCTTCAGTTCAGGCTGCTGCGGTTTCGAGTTCCTGCAACTTCCCGTGCCGGAACGCGCCCCACAGCGCGGCGCCGATTGCTCCGGCGTAGATCGAATCGGGGTGTGACATCGTCGTCACGGCGACCTTCTCGGCGACCATTTCTTCCTGGATCGCGGCGAGCAGCCCCGAGTCCAGCGCAAGCCCACCCGTGAGCAGCACGGTACCGGTCTTGATGCCGGTGACCTTGAGCAGCTTGACGATGCGCGATGCCATCGACAAGTGGATGCCCTTCAGGATGTCTGGTGTCGAGATGCCGCGGCTGACCATGTTGATGACGTCGGTCTCGGCGAGCACGGCGCAAATCGAGCTCACCTTCTCAGGGTCGTTCGCACTTTTCGAAAGCGGCCCGATCTCCTCGATCGCGACGCCGAGATAGCGCGCGATGTTCTCAAGGAACTGGCCCGAGCCCGACGCGCACTGGCTCGTCATCTTGTACGACAGCACCTTGCCACGCTCATCGACGTAGATCGCGCGGCCGTTGAGTGCGCCGATATCGACGATGCCGCGCGCGCTCGGCTCGAGATACACGCCACCGCGCGCGTGCGTCGTCATCGAATAGAAGTGGCCGGTCGAGAACTTGACGTTCTCGCCTTCGCCGGTTGTTGCGACGTAGTCGATGTCGTCCTTCGTCAGGCCGGCGTCTTCGAGCACGCCCTCGTAGCCTTCGCGCGCGAGCGTCATTGGGTCGCGGCTGCGGATGCGTTCGCAGCGCTTGGCAAGCCACTCGGGGCGGCCGTCGCCGTCGTGGCGGAAGAGAACCGACTTGATGGCGCCGGAGCCGATATCGATGCCGATGGTGTGGATCATGATGCTGTGTCCTTCCGTGTAGGGGTCCGCCCGAGCCGCTATGGGGCTAGGCCCTGTTTTCCGCCGTCTTGCCTTCCTCGACCACCGCGCGCCAGGCGAACGT
>JBDTSN010000345.1:0-3790 GCA_039931145.1 Burkholderiales bacterium
ACTTCGGCGTGCGCGAGCATGCGATGGGCGCCATCGTCAACGGCCTGGCGGCGCATGGCGGCTACCTTCCCTTCGGATCGACGTTCTTCATCTTTTCCGACTACATGCGCCCGGCCATCCGGCTGGCCGCGCTGATGGGCCTGCACGTGGTGCTGGTGTTCACGCACGACAGCATCGCAGTGGGCGAGGACGGCCCGACGCATCAACCCGTCGAGCAACTCGCCAGCCTGCGCGCAATGCCGAACCTCACGCTGATCCGCCCGGCCGATGCCAACGAGACCGCGGTGGCGTGGAAGGTGGCGATCGAAACGCGCGACCGTCCGGTGCTGCTCGTGCTGACGCGCCAGGACCTGCCGACGCTGGATCGCAGCCGCTGTGCCAGCGCCGAGGGCTTGCGCCGCGGTGCGTATGTCGTGCGCGACACGCCCGCCGTCGCCGCCGAGCGCAACAAGCCCGACCTGATCCTGTTGGCCAGCGGCTCGGAGCTGACGCTGATCCTGGCCGCCGCCGAACGCCTGCAGGTCGAAGGCGTCGCCGTGCGCTGCGTCTCGATGCCGAGCTGGGATCTGTTCGATGCGCAACCCCAAAGCTACCGCGATGAAGTGCTGCCGCCCGAGGTGCACGCGCGGCTCGCGGTTGAACTGGGCGCCGTGCAAGGCTGGCATCGTTATGTCGGCGACCAGGGCGACGTGCTGGGCGTCGAACGCTTCGGTGCGTCAGCGCCCGCCGACGCGCTGATGCGCGAATTCGGGTTCACGACCGACAACGTGCTGGAACGCGCCCGGCGCGTGATGTTGAAACATCGCGGCGAGACATGACCCGAACTTGAACACACACAGGGGTGCAGGCCGATACAAGCTGCGGCACCGTCAGTGGTCGACATCAGCGTCACCACGCCGCCTTGCGCCAGCAGAATGCGGTTCGGCATGCCTTGCGCGTGGGTGGACTGCAGCAGCTTGGGCAGATTGCGATGCGCTCAGTGCGGCAACGCACAGAGTTCCGCGCGTTCGAGGCTTAGAGTGGCTTCTCGCAGCACCGGAGTGCATCACGCCAACCGGTCCTGTTTTTCAACTTCTCGCGTGGGCAAAGGATCGCATCGTGAATTCAATCGTCTGGCTCGTCGGCGCTGTAGTCATCGTCCTGTTCGTCCTGGGGTTCTTCGGCCTGCGTTGATCGGTTGGCAGTGCGCGCGGCGGGCTCCATCGAGCCCTTTGCGAGCCCTTCCGGGGGCCAGCCGTGATCGTGAGGACGTGTAGAGCCTCGCAGTCACCTCAGACACTGTCCGATCGACGGGCGCACGAGAGGTGCTGGCCGCCCGGACAGCCGTGCAGAGCCGCGCAGGCTCTCGGCGCCGATCCGCGAGCTACCGTGACGGCGCCAACATCATCACGGCAGAACTCAAGCGTGTTCGTCGCGTAGTCGATGTTGGAGGAAGAAGCGCAGCATCTCGCGCGAAGCATGCGGGCCATCGGCTGCCGTCTGCAGCGTTCCAGCGGTGCCGCCCGACCAGTCGTGACCCGCGCCATGCACGATCCAGAGTTCGTGCTGCGTCACGCCGCCGGCGCGCATTTCCACCCGGCGCGTGTAGCCACGCTTGTTGCTGCTCGCCGACTTCACGGTCAGTTGCATGGCACGCCTCGATGCGGCGCCGGCGGCGGCATGGATGGCGGCGCCGTTCGACGGATGCACCATCACGTCGTCGTCGCCGTGGAACACGATGCTCGCGATTGCGCTGCCCAAGCCGGCATGGCGCGCGACCTCACCGTCGGACCTCGACGCCATCGGTCCGTTATGCATCAGTCTTATGGCCGAACCCATGTCGTGGGCCAGGCCGGCCGGCATTCCCGAATGCACACCGAACGCCGCGAACAGCTGCGGATAGTCGCGCGCCAGCAGGGCCGCCATCGCCCCACCAGCCGACATGCCGGCGACATAGATCCGGGCCGGATCGATGCTGTGCTCAACCGCCAGCGCGCGCGTCATCGCGGCGATGAGTGCGGCGTCGCCGATCGGGTTGCATGGATCCTGAGGGGTGTACCAATTCCAGCATCGCAGCGGATGGGCACCCATCGATTGTTCGGGGTACAGGACAACGACACCCGCGGCCTCGGCCGCCTCGTTCATGCAGGTGGCGGTGGCGAAATCGTCGGCGCCTTGCTGGCAACCGTGCAACAGCACGAGCATGGGTGCGTCGGCTGTACTGCGCGAAGCCGGCTCGAAGAGCTTGTAGCGCCGCGCCGAAACTTCGCCGAAGCTGTCTGCGCTGAAGCGTGCCCCGCGCGACGGCGAAGGATCAGTGCGAGTCAGGAGCGCGACGGGCTCATCTCCGCGACGTGCCGAGCGCCGGTCGTATCGGCCTGCGGCGCTAGAGGTGGCGGGGCTACGCGCCGGCACGCTCGATGCTGTTGCAGCTTTCATGAGCGCAGCTTGCCCAATGTCGGCGAGCGCCTCTGTGCGCTGGCGCACATGGGACAAAGCTGTGCCGCCGTCCGGCGGTCGCAGCGCATATCGCCCGCCCAGCGCAGCTCAGCCACCCTCGTGCCCGTGCTGTGCCTCCTTGCGCTCCTGATTCTTGGAGTCCTTGCGCTCATGCTTCTCGGCACCCGCCGCCTGATGGCCACCATCGCCCTTGCCTTGGCTCGGGCGCTCGGCGCTCGATTTCGGGGCATGCTGCTGCGCTTCGGGTTCGTGGGGCTGATAGTGATAGTTGCGAGCCTCCAGATCCCGCTGCTTCTCGACCTCGTGTGGGTAGTGCTTGCCCGGATAGTTGTGCTGATAGGCTGGCAACGGCGCCCGTTTGGGCGTGCGCTGGTGGTCCCAGTGGTCCCAGTCGCGATGCTTCGATTCCCACTCCGGGCCCCAGTGTTCGCCCCAGCGCGGAGGCGCATCGGCGCGCCAGCCGCGGAAGTACGGTGGCGGCTGCCGGTAGTAGCGAACCGGTACCCGCAAGACGTAAAACGGCACGGACTCGCGCACCACTCCGCGCCACGGACCGTTGTACCAACTGCTCGCGTACCAGTTGTCGTTGCGATAGGCCCAGTACAGGCCGTCGTAGAAGAAATAGTTCGCGCTGCCCCTCGGGTCGTAGTAGACGGGATAGCCGGGCACGGGTACGAGCTGCGGGTAGGTGGGCAGGTTGATGCCGATGTCGATGCCGGGCATGGACACGCTGATGCCGACACTGACCTGGGACTGGGCCGGTGCGATGCCCGCGAAGAGCAGCGGCAGCGCAATGAGAAGGCGACGCATGAGTGGGGCTCCGGTAGGGTGACGGCGGTGACCGCGGCATTGAATCCCGACAGACTGGGGCCGTATGAACCGGGCGTCTGTGCACTGGGACACATAGCATCGATGCCGCGATGCGCGCGCAGCCGCTGCGCGCGTGCCGCGCCTCAGCGCTGAATCGTGCGATCCGAGCGGTCCGAGCGGAACACGTGGTCCCAGAAGGTGCTGGTCACGCCGTAATAGCCGCTATCGACCGCGTGGTGGAGGTCATGCCATCGCCTGAGCGCTTGCAGCCAGCCGCGGGCAACGCGGCCATGATGCATCGCGTGGTGGATCACTGTGTAGGCCAGGTAGCCGCTCAACATGCCGAAGGTCAGCCCAGACGCGTGCCACAGATTGGTGAGCGCGAGCGCTGGCAGAAAGACCAGTGCCACCAGCAGAGCGGCGCTCAGTACCGTGGGCGTGAAGATCAGTGCGGCGGGGTGCCGGTGGTGCTCGGCATGCCAGTCGCTGAACGGGCGCAGATGATGCAGCACGATGCGATGCAACGCGTACTCGACCAACG
>JBDTSN010000346.1:0-3782 GCA_039931145.1 Burkholderiales bacterium
GATGCGCATCTACCGCGAGGAGAAGGTCAATCCGCTCGGCGGCTGCCTGCCGATCTTCGTCCAGATGCCGTTCTTCATCGCGCTCTACTGGGTGCTGCTCTCGAGCGTCGAGATGCGCAACGCGCCGTGGATTCTCTGGATTCACGACCTCTCGGCACGCGACCCCTACTTCATCCTGCCGGTCCTGATGACGGCGAGCTCGCTGCTGCAGACGTGGCTGAACCCGACGCCGCCCGATCCGGTGCAGGCGAAGATGATGTGGATCATGCCGCTCGTGTTCTCGGCGATGTTCTTCGTGTTCCCGGCCGGCCTCGTGCTGTACTGGCTGACGAACAACATTCTGTCGATCGCACAGCAGTACATGATCAACAAGCGGCTCGGCGTGCTCGGCAAGTAGCGGCGGCGCCGCGCCAGCTGCCCCGGTATCGGACTATCGGGCTGAGGGCGCCACGGCGCCTCCCGCGCGCGGCACGTCTTGATGCTTGGCCGCGGGCGAGAATGCGCCCATGCTGCTGGCACGCCACCACGACCCGATTGTCGCCATCGCGACCGCGCCCGGGCGCGGTGCGGTGGGCATCGTGCGCGCCTCCGGGCGCGACCTCTCGGCGTTGATCCAGGCGCTATGTGGTCGCAGCCTGCAGGCGCGCCACGCGACCTATCTGCCGTTTCTGGACGGCCACGGCGAGCCGATCGACCAAGGCCTTGCGATCTGGTTTCCAGCCCCGCACTCCTACACCGGCGAGGACGTGCTCGAACTTCAGGCGCACGGTGGCGCGGTCGTGCTGCAGCTGCTGCTCTCACGTTGCCTGCAAGCCGGCGCTCACATCGGTTTGCGTGTTGCGGAGCCGGGCGAGTTCACACAGCGCGCATTCCTGAACGACAAGCTCGATCTGGCACAGGCCGAGGCGGTTGCGGATTTGATCGATGCGAGCACCGAGGCCGCAGCTCGCTCGGCGAGCCGATCTCTGGCCGGAGCGTTCTCGAACGAGATTCACTCACTGCGCGATCAGCTGATTGCGCTGCGCACCCTCGTCGAGGCGACGCTCGACTTCCCGGAGGAGGAGATCGACTTCCTGCAACGCGCCAACGCACGCGAGCGTCTCGGCGCGATCGCGGCAGCGATCGACGCCGTGTTCGATCGCGCACGCCAGGGCGCGCTGCTGCGCGAAGGCATCAAGGTTGTCATCGCCGGGCTGCCCAACGTCGGCAAGAGCTCGTTGCTGAACGCGCTTGCGGGGGCAGAGCTTGCGATCGTGACGCCGATTGCCGGCACCACGCGCGACAAGGTCAGCCAGACGATCCAGATCGAGGGCGTGCCGCTGCACGTCACCGACACCGCCGGCTTGCGCGGCGATCTGCACGTGGCGGACGAAGTCGAACGCATCGGCATCGGCCGCGCGTGGGAAGCAATCGAGGAAGCCGATGCAGTGGTCTTTCTGCACGACCTCACGCGCCTCGGCGAGGCTGCCTATGACGCCGAGGAAGCGGTGATCGCAACACGGCTTGCCGGCGCAGAAGATCGGCTCGTACATGTCTTCAACAAGGCCGACTTGTGCGCTGCGCCGAATGTGTCTTCAGGCCAAATTGCACTCTCTGCCCTTACCGGGGAGGGTCTGCAAGCACTGCGCGCG
Organism: Burkholderiales bacterium; assembly: GCA_039931145.1. GTDB lineage: Bacteria > Pseudomonadota > Gammaproteobacteria > Burkholderiales > Burkholderiaceae_C > CAIKUF01. The sequence continues at coordinate 1,632 of JBDTSN010000346.1, forward strand.
CGATTGCTCGCCCTCGCCGGCTGGCATGCGCAGCCCGAAGGCGTGTTCATCGCCCGCGCGCGCCACGTGCACGCGCTCGACCGAACACGCTCGCACGTGCAGGTTGCGGGCGCGGGCCTGGATCAGCCCGCGCCCGCGCTCGAATTGCTCGCCGAGGAACTGCGCCTCGCCCACGAAGCCTTGGGCGAGATCACCGGCCAGTTCAGCGCTGACGATCTGCTGGGCGAGATCTTCGGGCGCTTTTGCATCGGGAAGTGATGTCGGGTCCTGGTGAGTTCACAGGGATCTGAAGTTCACCTGCCCAAGCGCGCCGTGTCTGCGCAGCATGAACCTCTGATTCAACTTTGGGGCGTTGTGCATCGCTCTGGGTAGCAACCCATTGCAGCGCGCCGACGAACGGCGAAGCAGTCGCTGACTCCCCTTGTCGCTCAGGCTTGGCCGCGTGCAAGAGGAATGGCCACCGTGGCGCGCAGGCCGGAAGGTGTCTTCTCGTCCACGTAGTCAAGACGAAGCTGAGCACCACTGCGATCGATGATCGCCTTGACGATGGCCAGCCCCAACCCCGAGCCGACTTGATCGCTGCCCAGCGTGCGATAGAAGGCTTCCAAGACGCGCTCACGTTCGCCAGGCGCGATACCGGGGCCAGAGTCTTCGACCACCAGAACAGCCATTGCGCCTGCGTGCTGCACGCCAATGTCAATTCGCCCGTTGGCAGGCGTGTAGCGGATGGCGTTCTCGATCAGGTTCTTGAGGATGATGCTCAAGTCCATCTCGCTGATGGCGACGACGGGGTCCTCGTCACTCTCGATGCCGATATCGATGTCCTTTTGTTCGGCCAGTGGCAACAAGTCTTCGAGCACCCGGCGCAAGACGAGGCGTGTGCCGCTGCTGGCGGGTGTCGCCGTTTCGACGGCCTGCACTTTGGCAAAGGTCAACAACTGTTCCAGCAGGGAGCGGCCGCGCTCGATACCTCGGCGCAAGACACTCAGGCGTTCACGTGCCTCGGTGGAAAGCTCGGCGCCTTCCAGGCGTTCGGCCTGCAGCGACATGGCCGTCAATGGCGAGCGTAGTTCGTGTGCGGCGTCGGCGATAAACCGTCGTTGCCCTTCCAGGACCTGCGACACACGCCCCAGCAGCCGATTGATGGCGACGACGAAGGGTCGGACTTCCGTCGGCAACCCTTCTTCGCGCAGGGCATGCAGTTCGTGATCGCCACGCCCTTCGATTTCAGCTGCAAGGTGGGCGACCGGCCGCAACAGTTTGCGAACGATATCGGCGACCACCAGCAGCAGGATGGGCACCAGAACCAGCAGTGGCAGAACGGTCCGCACGGCGCTGTCTTTGGCCAGTTCATCGCGTGCCGCTGTGGCTTGCGAGACGGCGAAGCGCTCACCCGTTGGCAAGGTGGCCACGAGCACGCGGTATGTGGCGTGCGGCAAGGTGACGGTCTGCAACCCCGCCGGCAGGTCGGTCGGCAGCGCAAGTGCAGCAGCCGGGTTGCGGTGTCTGTCTGTGGCCGACAGGTATTGGACGATCAGGCGGGCCTCGAGATCGACGTCTGCCGCACCACCGGCATCGACCAGCGCCGTGCGCTGGTGCCTGAGCAAGTCCGCCACCTGGTGCAAGACGCCGTCTTGCATCTCATGGGCCTCGTCGTAAGCGTCCATGAACGAGAAGGCGCCGGCTGTAACGGCGACGACCAGAATGGCCACCGACAGCCATAGCGACAGGCGAAACCGGATTGAGTGCTTCAGCCGCCCCTTGACACCATCCATCCGACCCCCCGCACGTTCTTGATGCTGGTGCTGCCGAGCTTCTTGCGCAAGGCGTGAATGAGATATTCCACCGCGTTGCTCTCGACTTCCTCGCCCCAGCCGTAGACCCTGTCCTCCAACTCGGCGCGCGACAGAATCGCTCCGGGCCGCACCATCAGCGCTTGCAGGATCGCGAACTCGCGGTTGGACAGTTGCACCGGTGGCTGGCCGACACTGACGGCCTCACGCGTGGCGGGGTCAAGGGCGAGCACGCCATTACTGAGCACAGGCCGCGCCGCACCCGCCTTGCGGCGCAGCACGGCGCGCATTCGGGCGAGCAACTCGGTCATGACAAACGGCTTGGGCACATAGTCGTCCGCACCATCGTCGAGGCCCT
>JBDTSN010000347.1:0-3779 GCA_039931145.1 Burkholderiales bacterium
CTTGCAGCTTGCAGCTTGCAGCTTGCAGCTTGCAGCTTGCAGCTTGCAGCTTGCATCGCACGCTGCCAAGTGAAGGTCCGCTGAGGCACATTGCTAGTCAAGTGTGTTCTTCAGCGCCTCGTAGCCCGCCGTCACATCGAACAGTTCCTCGTCGATAGCTCCCTGACGCAGGCGTTGGAAGCGCCCGTTCATTGTGTCCAGCAGATCGCGGATGTTGCGGTCGGCGCGTTCCATCGCGGCCAGCCGGCTGGCGTTCTCGCTCGCGAGCGATTCGGCGCAGGCGCGAAAGAGCGAGATGAAGAGGTATTCGCGCACCAGCGCACGCAGCGTCGATGCACCACTGCCGAATACCTCGGGCAGTGCGCTGCGCGGCCAGGCGACGCCGGCCATCGTCTGCTGCCAGCTGGTGTCGAGCGGCAGCATGCGCTGGCCGACGCTCTCGTAGAGCGAGCCGGCGAGGGGCAGGTTGTGAAAGACGTAATGCCGTGTGTAGTCGAGCCGCGCGCGATGGGCCTCGGCGTCGATCTGGATCTGGCCGACGAGCGGCGCGATCGCATCCACCGAGTTCGGCACGTCGTAGTGGCCGATGACGTGCAGCCCGGCATCGGCAAGACGCGCGTGAATGCGTTCACCGACGGCCCAGACCTGGGGTGTGCCGGGCAGCGCGGCAAGCGTTGCCGCAACATGCTCGACGAGCAGCTCGTTGAACCGCCCGACCAGCCCCTGATCGGAGCCGAACACGACCGCGCCTAGCCACTTCGCGTCGCCGCGCGACGTGGGCTCGGGCGGGGCCGGCGTTTCGCGCGCCTGGCGCAGGCACTCGCCCAAGCCAAGCGACACCGCGCGGTCGTAGTCGGCGAGCGCGGCAACCGATCGCTCGTACTGGCCGATGCTGGCTGCGGCGAGCGCCCTCATCGTGCGCACCACGCCCTGCAATTCCCCGGCGCTTGCGATCTTGTGGCGCAGCGCGGAGAGGGTCTCACTCATGAACCCGGCTCCGGCGTTGCGGCGAAGGGCGCGAGCGCCGCTGCGGCGAGGGCGGTGATCGCGGTACGGTCTTCGTCACTCAGCGCGGCAGATGTGCCGAGCCGCGCGCGCACCGGTGCGGCGAGGGTGGACGCGGCCGCCTGCGCGGCGCGCTCGGCATCGGGCATGCGATCAAGCGGTATGGCGTCAAATAATCCGGCGCTGAGTGCGAGCAGCACGGCGATCTGCGCCGGCACCGCCACCGGGTCGGACTGCGGCTGCTTCAGGCAGGCACGAATGCGCTGCCCGCGCCCAAGCGTCTGGCGCGAGGTTTCGTCGAGGCGCGCTCCGAAGCGCGAGAACGACTCGAGTTCCTCGAACTGCGCGTAGCCGAGCTTGAGCGCGCCCGCCACCGCGCGGTACGCGCCTCGCTGCGCCTTGCCACCGACGCGCGACACCGACTGGCCGACGTTCACCGCAGGCAGCACGCCGAGCGCGAACAGCGTCGGCGAGAGGTAGATTTGGCCGTCGGTGATCGAGATCAGGTTCGTCGGGATGTAGGCGGAGATGTCCTGCGCTTCGGTTTCGATGATCGGCAGCGCCGTCAACGAGCCGCCGCCGTGTTCGGGCCGCAGGTGCGTCGAGCGTTCAAGCAAGCGCGAATGGATGTAGAAGATGTCGCCCGGAAACGCCTCGCGCCCGGGCGGCCGCCGCAGCAACAGCGAAAGCTCGCGATAGGCGCGCGCATGTTGCGTGAGGTCGTCGTAGACGATCAGCACATCACGGCCGGCCTCCATGAAGTGCTCGGCAATGCTGGTCGCGGCGTACGGCGTGATGTAGGTCAGGCCCGGCGGCTGATCGCCCTTGCTGACGACGACGACGGTGTAGGCCAGCGCGTCGTGCTCGCGCAGCGTGGCGATCACCTGAGCGACTGCCGACGCGCGCTGGCCGATCGCGCAATAGACGCACACCACACCCTGATCGCGCTGGTTGAGGATGGTGTCGACCGCAATCGCGGTCTTGCCCGTCTGGCGGTCACCGAGGATCAGTTCACGCTGGCCGCGGCCGACCGGGATCAGCGCGTCGATCACCTTCACCCCCGTCTGCAGCGGCACCTCGACCGGCGCGCGCTGCATGATCGGCGCGGCAGGGCGCTCGATCGGCAGGCGGGCGTCGGTGACCACCGGCCCGAGGCCGTCGAGCGCGCGGCCGAGCGGGTCGATCACGCGGCCGAGCAACGCCTGCCCGACGCCGACATCCATCACGCGGCCGGTGCGCCGCACGCTGTCGCCCGCCTGCAGACGCCAGGACTCGCCGAGCAAGACGACGCCGAGTTCGTCCTCGTCGACGTTGAACGCGATGCCCGCGAGGCCGCCTTCGAATTCGAGCAGTTCATCGTAGCCCGCGCCAGGCAGGCCGCTCACGTAGGCGACGCCGGTCGCGAGCTGGGTGATCGTGCCCAGTTCGCGCGGCTCGAGGCGGGGCGTGAACGTCGTGCGCGTATCGCGCAGTGCCGCAAAGCCGCGCACCATTGCGTCGGCCAAGGACTCCTGCTGCACGCTCATGTCTGCACGGATGCCGCTGCGGGCGTCGTGCCGGCATGCCTTTCACCGGATGCGTCGGCAGACACGTCGTTCGCAACCGGCGCCGCGAGCCGCTCGGAGACCGCCGCTTCAAGCGATGCGAGGTAGGCGTCGATGCTCCAGGCGAGCGAGTGTCCACCGGCGCGCAGTTCGATCCCTGCCGCACCTTCAGACGCTGTCTCGAAGCGCGGCGTCACGCTATCGGGGAAGCGCGCGGCGATCGCGTCGCAAATTGCGGCACGCTGCGTCTCGGGCAGCTCGACGCTGCTGCGAACGACCGCCGGCCCGGCTTTCAGCGCTGCACCCAGCGTTGCACCGGCGGGGCCGGTCAGGTCGCGCAGCTTGCGGCTGAAGACGTCGGCCATGCGTTGTTCCAGGCTCGCATCGGCCAGATCGGCGAGCGTCTTGCGTGTGATCGCGAACACCTCGTCGCGAGCCTGGGCGAGCATGCGCTCGTTCAGCTGCCCGGCTTCGGATCGCAGCGCGTCGCGCCGTTTGGCGGCAAGCGCGTCGGCGGCCTGGCGCGCCTCGTCGATCAGGCGTTCGCGCTGCGTGCTCGCATCCGCCGTCGCCTGCACGAGCAGGCCGGCGCGCTCACGGTCGAACGCAGCGCTGCGATCACGAAAGGACTTGCCGAGTGCTTCGGCCTCGGCTTGCAGCGCCTGCGCCGCGGCGATCTGGTCGGCGATGCGCTTCTCGCGCGCGGCAATCGCGTCTTGCACTGGCTTGTAGAGAAAGCGCTTCATCAGCCACACGAGGATGATGAAGTTCAGCGCCTGCGCGCCGACCGTGAACCAGTCGATCAACATGGCTCAGCGCGCAATGGCGTGGGCAAGCGCGCTGTTCCAGAACGGGTTGGCGAAGATCAGGATCATCGAGACGACGAAGCAGTAGATCGCCGTCGATTCGATCATCGCCAGGCCGACGAACAGCGTGCGCGTGATCGTCGCCGACGCATCGGGCTGCTGCGCGAGCGCCGTCAATGCGGTCGAGACCGCGCGGCCTTCGGCGAAGGCGGGTCCCATGCAGCCGAAGCCGGTCGTGAGGCCGGCAATGACGATTGAGGCGACGGCGATGAGGGTGGCGCTGTCCATGTGATCTCCGGGAAGGCTTTAGTGGCTTGCGTTTGCGGTATGCGCGCGTCCGACGTGCCGGGTCGCAGCGGCGAGATAGACGGCGGCGAGGATGCTGAAGATGTAGGCCTGCACCATGCCCGTCAACAAGCCGAGC
>JBDTSN010000348.1:0-3767 GCA_039931145.1 Burkholderiales bacterium
GTGAGCGCGCAAGATCTCGAGCAGCGGCTGGCATCGAGTCGCGCCACGCGCTGAGTCGCGCCAACTGCGCCTCCAGTGCATGGCCGGTGCGGCGCGGCCAAGCCTGTTGACGCCACCTGATTCGCGATGAAGCACAACAGCCGTGCCGAACATTCCCTCACTCGTAGTGCGTACTCCGGAAATCATGTCGGGGCAGCTCGAAGGGCTCGCCACAGCCGGCTCGAAAGCCCCTTCTCGCCCCCAGCCGTTTCCCCGCTGGCGGAGGAACGTTTGCCGCCTCCCCGCTGGGGGAAGAACCGTTGCTCCCTCCCCCGCTGGGGGAGGGTTGGGGAGGGGGCTGGCGCCGTCGCACTCCTCGTTACCGCGCAGCCCCCATCCCGGCCTTCCCCCAGTGGGGGAAGGAGTGAAGATGCGGTCGAGTGGCTGCTGAGGCACGTCGCCAATCAGGTGACGCCATGATTTCGTACCGCATCGACGCAACCGCTGAAGGCGCCCGCGCGCACCTGTTTCGCGTCACGCTGAGTGTTTCGCGCCCAGCGCGCGAGCAGGTCGTCAGCCTGCCGGCGTGGATTCCGGGCAGCTACCTGGTGCGTGAATTCGCGCGCCATCTGTCGGGCCTGAAAGCGAGGCAGGGAAAGTGCGAACTGACACTGCAGCAACTCGACAAGGCGAGCTGGCTGGTTCGATGTGAGGGGCCGGCAACGCTTACGCTCAGCTATAGCGTCTACGCCTTCGACCCTTCGGTGCGCGCCGCGTTTCTTGATGCCAACCGCGGCTTCTTCAACGGCACCAGTCTGTGCCTGCGGGTCCACGATCACGAAGGCGAGCCGCATTCGATCGCCTTCGGCAGCTTGCCGCGCGGCTGGCAGATCGCGACTGCGATGGCGGCGGGAACGAGCCGTCGCAGCTTCGTCGCACCGGACTACGACGCGCTCGTCGATCATCCGTTCGAGCTCGGCCGTTTCTGGCGCGGCAGCTTCGTCGCCGGCGGCGCACCGCACGAGTTCATCGTCGCCGGCGCCTGGCCGGGTTTCGACGGAGATCGTCTGCTGACTGACACGCGGCGCATCTGCGAGGCGGAAGTCGCGTTCTGGCACGGGCCCAAGGTACGCGCGCGCGACTTGCCGTTCGATCGCTATGTCTTCATGCTGAACGCGGTCGATGAGGGCCAAGGCGGGCTCGAGCATCGCGCGAGCACCGCGCTCATCGCCCCGCGGCGCAAGTTGCCGCGCATCGACATGGCCGGCAACCACAATGGCGGCGACATCGACGACGGCTACGTCGATCTGCTCGGCCTCATCAGCCACGAGTACTTCCACACCTGGAACGTCAAGCGCATGCGCCCCGCCGAGTTTGCTCAGCTCGACTACACGCGGGAAAACTACACCGAGCTGCTCTGGTTTTTCGAGGGCTTCACGAGCTACTACGACGATCTGGTGCTGCGCCGTGCCGGTCTGGTGGACGACGCGCACTACCTTGCGCTGCTCGCGAAGAACGTCAACGCGGTGCTCGCCGCGCCGGGCCGGCAGGTGCAAAGCGTCGCCCAGGCGAGCTTCGACGCCTGGGTCAAGTACTACCGCAGCGACGAGAACACGCCGAACGCGACGATCAGCTACTACGCCAAGGGTGCACTCGTCGCCCTTGCGCTTGACTTGTCGCTACACAGCGGGTCGGGTGGCAAGGCGTCGCTCGACGACGTGATGCGTGCGCTGTGGGCAGCGAGCGGCGGCGGGCCGATCACCGAGGCCGACATCCTTGCCGCAGTCGTGTCGATTGCCGGCACGCGACGCGGCAAGGCGATCGCTGACGTGTTGACGGGCTGGGTGCATGGCACCGAAGACTTGCCGCTTGCCGATCTGCTGGCGCGCGTCGGCGTGCAGTGGCGCGCGCAGGCCGGAACGCTCGCCCAACGCTGGGGGCTACGCGTAGCGGAAAGCGCGCTCACCGGCGTGAGAGTCACGCACGTGCTGCGCGGCGGCGCGGCAGAGCGCGCCGGCTTGAACGCAGGCGATGAGCTGATCGCGGTCGACGCCTGGCGGCTGCGCCGGCTCGACGATGCGCTGGCGCTTCTAGCGCTGCAGCCGAAAGGCGGCGGGAAGTCGTCGCCGGCGGAGCTGCTCGTCTCGCGCGACCAGCGCATGCTGCGTGTCTCGCTCGTGCCACCGGCGGCGGGCGAGGGCGGCGCCAGCGTGCAGTTGACAGTCGACGTCGCTGCGGGCGCCCCAGCGCGTGCGCTGCGGCGGGCATGGCTCGCAGGCTGATGGCGTCGTGGTGGCGGCCGCGGCGCATTGCTGGCGCCGCGCTGGTATTGCTCGCTGTGCTGGCGCTGCATCTGTTCGTGACGCAGCAGATTGCGCAGAGCCTGGCCGACTTCGTGCATGCGAGCGAGATGCCCGGGCGCATCAACGTCACGTATGTGCGCGAGCTCGAACTTGGGCCGCCACCTGTGACCGCGCCGGTTGTGGTGGCGGCTCCGGTGCGAGTGCCGGCAGCAACGGCCAAGCCGGCTGCGCCATCCGCATCTGCACCGCCCGCATCTGTTCCTCCTGCGTCGGCGCCCCAACCGACGGCAGACGACGAAGCCGCGTTGCGGGCGCGGGCGCTGGCGTGGGCAGCGGCTCAGGCGGCTTCGGCTGTGGTTGCGGCGTCCACGCCTGCGCCGCCTGCCGAATCCACCGCCTCACTGACGAGTCCTTCGGCGCCCGCCGCAACGGCATCCGATCCCCTATCCGGCGCCCCCGCGGCACTCGCCGCGGCCAGCCCGGCGAGTGCTGCATCGGACGCGGCCGTCATCGCCTTTGACTGGCCGGTCTCGACCCGCCTGACCTATGCGCTGAGCGGCAACTACCGTGGCGAGGTGCTCGGTGACGCACAGGTCGAATGGGTGCGCGCCGGTACGCGCTACCAGGTGCATGTGGACATCGGCGTCGGCGCGCGTTTCGCGCCGATCATCACGCGCCGCATGAGCAGTGAGGGCGAGCTCGTCGGCGACAGCTTGCGGCCGAGCCGCTACGACGAAGACACGCGCGTCCTGATGCGTGCGCCGCGGCGCGTGACGATCCTGCTCGGACCCGACGAAATTCTGCTGCCGAATGGCGAAAAGCTCCCGCGGGCCGTTCACGTGCAGGATGCGGCGAGCCAGTTCATCGAACTCGCAGCGCGGTTCACAACGCACCCGGAGCTTCTCGAAGCCGGCACTACGATCGACATGCTGATCGCGCTGCGCAATCGTGTCGGCCTCTTCACCTACGACGTGCTCGGCAAGGAGGAGATCGTGACGCCGTTCGGCGTGATCGATACGGTCCATCTGAAGCCACGCGGCATCAAAGACCGCGGCAACGTGTTGACGGCCGAGATCTGGTTCGCGCCGCAGTTGCGCTATCTGCCTGTGCGCATCCGCATCGAGCAGGACCCTTCGACCTACGTCGATCTCGTCATCGCGCGGCGCCCGGAGATCGCGGCGCAGTAGGATCGAGAATGGACTTTCAAGGAGCAGACATGACGACCGAATTCATCCTCATTGACACCCGCGGCGACGGCCCGCGCAAGACCGGCCTTATCACGCTGAACCGCCCCAAGCAGCTCAACGCGCTGAACGACGCGCTGATGGACGAGGTCGGCGCCGCGCTGCTCGCGTTCGACGCCGATGACGCGATCGGCTGCATCGTCATCACCGGCAGCGAGAAGGCCTTCGCGGCCGGCGCCGACATCGCCGCGATGGCGAAGTTCACGCTGGCCGACACCTACGGCGGCGACTTCATCACGCG
>JBDTSN010000349.1:0-3762 GCA_039931145.1 Burkholderiales bacterium
CCTCGACGCCGCTCGCCTGACAGATCTCCGGAGCGTCGAGACCGAGCAGGCGCAGCTTGATCGGCTTGCCTGCCCCGGCGTCCAACTGCAAGACGAGCGTGTCGCCGTCGATCACGTAGCGCACCACGCCTTCGACGACCTGCGATTGTCCGGCTGCGGTCGCGCTCGAGGCGAGTCCGATCAGGATCGCGACGACAAGTCTTGCGATAACGAGCAGAGGCGAAGCGCGCGGCATTCGTGCATCTTGCCCGAGGCGCCAGGGCATATCCTCGTGCCGGAGTTGGCACGCTCTACGCGGTGACGATCCAGCCTTCGAGCGGATCGACCTCTGCCGGCAGGCCGAAGCCGGGACGTCTGCTTGCCCAGCCGGCCTGCATCAGGCAGAGCACGGCGTCGAGCGTGTCGGCGGACGCGTCGTCGACCAGGCGCTCGCGCTGCGCATTGGTCAACTTCAGGCGCAGCCCGAGCCGCGTGCGGCCCTGTTCGAGCGCGCCGACGATGTCCTTGCGCGCGATCAGCCGATCTGTCGTCTGCTTGGCGCGCTCGTCGCTCTTGTAGGGCCGATGACCCATCAGCTCGCGCCCGAGCAGTCCTGGGTAGCCTTCGAGTACGACGCGCTCCTCATCACCTGCATGCAGCCGCGGCAGGTGCACGCCGGCCTCGATCAGGAGCGGCATGCCCGCATGCAGCATGTAGGCCACAGGCGGGTTCACCCACTTCATCGACGGCGACGATCCGGCTGGCAGGTCCGTCGCGCGGTGCGCGAACTTGGCGCCTGCGGGGCGCGCATTGCAGAACGCGGCGAAGGTGTCGCGGATCTCGGCGCGCGACAGCGCAGCGTAGTGGCGCATCAACGGTAGCCATTGCATCGGCCAGCCGAGCTTGATAACGAGTTCGCGCGGCAGGCCGAACGGCATGTCGATCACCGCGAGCCACGGCCCAGGCGTGCGAAGCCAGTGGGCGAAGCCGTCGAAATCGATATGCGACTCGATGCGATCGAGCGCGACCGTGTTGCCGCTCAAGTGCCCGAGCGCGACGGTGATCGGTTTGGCCTTGCGCGGCCGGCTCGTGAAATCGACGCCGGCCAGGTTCGGGAAGATGCGTGGGGAAGTGCTCACGGCCAGACGTTACATTGCGCTCACCCGAATCCAGTGAGAATTTTCCATGCCCGACGCCAAGGATGCCGTTGCCCCGTCCGCACCGAGCGCGCCCGCAGCGCCGCCCGCAGCGCCGCCGCTCAAGGAGCGTCTCGTCACGACTGAGCACAAGCGGAAGCTCGGCAAACGCACGCTCGAGTACACCGCCACCTGCGGCACGCTCGTGCTGCGCGAGGACGAAGCCGGCAAGGACGGCGAGCGCAGCGCCGACAAACCGCGCGCAGCACTGTTCTTCGTGGCCTACACGCTGAAGAACGGCAAGGGTGACAAGCCGCGCCCGGTGACCTTCAGCTTCAACGGCGGGCCTGGATCGAGCAGCGTCTGGCTGCACATCGGCATCCTCGGCCCGCAGCGCGTCGTCACCGACGAGATGGGCAACGCGCCGCCACCGCCGTATGCGCTGACCGACAACGAGCACACGCTGCTGACCGACAGCGACCTCGTGTTCATCGATCCGATCGGCACCGGCCATTCGCGCATGGCCGAGGGCGAAAAGGTCGCCGAGTTCCACGACTACCAGCGCGACCTCGACGCAGTGGGCGATTTCATCCGCCTCTACCTCACGCGCTACGCGCGCTGGGATGCGCCGAAGTACCTGATCGGCGAGAGCTACGGCACGACGCGCGCCGCCGGCCTTTCGCTGCACCTGCAGGAGAAGCACGACATCTTCCTGAACGGCGTGATGCTCATCTCGCTCGCGATCGATCTGCAGACGCTGTGCTTCGACCACGGCAACGAGCTGCCCTACGCGCTGTTCCTGCCGACCTACGCTGCCACCGCCTGGTACCACAAGGCACTCACGCCCGAGCTGCAGAAGAAGCCGCTTGCCGAAGTGATCGCGCAGGCCGAGGCCTTCGCGCTCGGCGAATACAACACGGCACTGTTGCAGGGCTCGCGCCTCGACGACGCGACGCGCGATCACGTCGCCGGGCAGGTCGCGCGCTACTCCGGCCTGACGACCGAGTACGTGCTGCGCAGCGACCTGCGCCTCGGCGAGTTCCGCTACTTCAAGGAGCTGCTGCGCCATCGCGGCCAGACGGTCGGCCGGCTCGATTCGCGCTTCCTCGGCACCGATCGCGACGACGCCGGCGAGAAGCCGGAGGACGACGCCGCGATGAGCAACCTGCTCGGCGCCTACGCAAGCGGCATCAACCGCGTCCTCAAGCACACGCTGAAGTACGACGACGACGCGCCCTACGTCGTGCACGCGCCAATCTGGGACAAGTGGACGTGGAAAGGCTTCGAGAACAAGTACGTCAACGTTGGCGCGACGTTGCGCCGCGCGATGCACTCGAACCAGCACATGCGCGTCTACGTCGCGAGCGGCTACTACGACCTCGCGACGCCGCACGCGGCGGGCGACTACACGCTTTCGCACCTCGGCCTGCGCGGCGCGCAGTTCCGAAAGCTCAGCGTGAGCTATTTCGAGGCCGGCCACATGATGTACATCCACGGCCCGTCGCTCGCACGCATGGCCGGCGAGTTGCGCGCGTTCGTCGCTGCCGCCTGAGGTTCAGACCGGCGCCAGCGCGGCCGGAATCGCCTCGGCCAGAAAGTCGAACACGCGCCGCACGAGCCGGTTGCCGCGGATCTCGCGGTGCACCGCCAGCCAGCACGGCAGCGGCGGGATCGCGAGCTGCGGCAGCAGCGCCTGCACGCCGGCAAGGCAGCGCACGTTGTAGCCGGCGAGAAAGCCGATGCCGGCGCCGGCCGCGACAAGCTGGCCGTAGACGACCTGATCGTCGGTGCGCAGCGCGAAGCGCTCGCGCGTCAACGGCATGCCGAGCGCTGCGAAGCCTCGCAGCAGAGTCGGATCGCGGTCGTAGCCGATCAGGCGGTGCTGCAACAAATCCTGCGGCCGGCGCGGCGTGCCGGCGCGCACGAGATAGCTCTCGTGCGCGGCGGCGACGATCGGGATGTCGTAGAGCTTCTTCGCCAACAGCGAACCCTGCTGCGGGCGCACCATGCGCACTGCGATATCGGCCTCGCGGCGCAGCAGGTTGCTGATCTGATTGGATGCCACGAGTTCGACCGCGATGCCGGGCTCGGCGTCCTGCAGTTGCACGAGCAGCGCCGGCAACAGCCAGGTTGCCGCAACCTGGCTCGTCGTCACGCGCACCGTGCCGCTTGTCGCGTCGCGGCTGCGTGCGAGGCTGCGCGCAAGCGCTGCCGCCCCGCCTTCCATCTGGCGTGCCGCATCGACGATGGAGAGTGCTGCGGCGGTCGGCGTCACACCCCGGCCGGTGCGCTCGAAAAGCGGCACGCCGAGCTGCGCTTCGAGCTCCGCCACGTGACGCGAAAGCGTCGGCTGCTGGGCCTGCAATCGGCGCGCGGCGCCCATCAGGCTGCCAGCGTCGAGCACCGCGATGAAGCTCTTCACGAGCGCCCAGTCGAAGCTCTCCGGTGTCTTCCTGTCCATGCAAAAGTGTATGGCTGAAATGCCAACTTCAGCAATTGTCGGATAGGAGAGTGACATGCACACTGCAAGCCTCAGATCCCATCGCAAGGAGGCCGCAATGAACACCCCCACCCGCCGCACCGTCCTGATCCTCGGCGCCAACGGCCGCCTCGGCCTCGCCGCTGCGCAGGCCTTCGACGCCGCCGG
>JBDTSN010000350.1:0-3759 GCA_039931145.1 Burkholderiales bacterium
GCGTTACTGATCGGCCAGCGCTTTCTCGATACGCCGGTCGGGGATGAGCCAGACCAGTGCGACGAGAACATAGAGTGCCGCAGACACCCATCGGTTGACGAAGGCGAGCCCGATCGCGGCGAGGTAAAGAACGACCGAAAGCCGCCCCTTCACGTCCTTGCCGAACGCCCGTGCGAGCGGCGAATCGGGGCCGTGCAGCTTGATCAGCGCCTGCGACAGGATGAAGAACGCCACCGCGGCCATCAGCAGCACGACGCCGTACATCGCGATCGGCAAGGATGCGAAATGGTTCTCTCCCATCCAGCCGGTGACGAACGGGATGAGCGAAAGCCAGAACAGCAGATGCAGGTTCGCCCACAGCACGCCGCCGCTCACCTTGCCCACCGCGTGCAGCATGTGATGGTGGTTGTTCCAGTAGATGCCGACGTAGACGAAGCTCAGCACATAGCTCAGCAACACCGGGAGCAGCGGCATGAGCGACGCGATATCGTCGCCGTGCGGTACCTTCAGCTCGAGCACCATGATCGTGATGATGATCGCGATCACGCCATCGCTGAAGGCTTCCAGTCTCGTCTTGCCCATGTTGCGTTCCTCGTGCCGTCGTTGGCCGTGCCAGCATAGCGGCATGCTGGCTGCGGCGCCCCATGCCGCCAATTGGCGGCATCATGGCGGGCATGGACTGGATCGACACCCACTGCCACCTCGACGCGCCCGAGTTCGACCCCGACCGTGACGCGGTGATCGCCCGCGCCCGGGCCAACGGCGTGACGCAGATCGTGCTGCCCGCAGTCGAGGTGGCCAACTTCGATGCGGTGCGCAAGCTAGCCCACACGCACGGCTTCGCGTACGCACTCGGCATTCACCCGCTGTATGTTGAACGCGCGCAGAACGACGCGCTCGACCATCTGCGCGACGCCCTCTCCGCGCGGCGCGACGACCCGCGCCTGGTGGCTGTCGGCGAAATCGGGCTCGATCACTTCGTCCCCGACTTGGATCGCACAAGGCAGGCGCACTTCTACGCCGCGCAACTCGAGCTCGCTCGCGAATTCGACCTGCCGGTGATCCTGCATGTGCGGCGCTCAGCCGACGATTTGCTCAAGCACTTGCGCCGGGTCGGTGTCGCCGGCGGCATTGCACACGCGTTCAACGGCAGCGCACAACAGGCGCAGGCCTTTGTCACGCTCGGCTTCAAGCTCGGCTTCGGCGGCACACTCACTTTCGAGCGCGCGCTGCAGATACGGCGCCTGGCGCAGACGGTGCCCGAGACTGCGATCGTGCTCGAGACCGACGCGCCCGACATCCCGCCGCACTGGCTCTACCGCAGCGCCGAGCAACGCGCAAACGGCTCGGCGCAGGCGCGCAATGAGCCCGCCGAACTGCCGCGTATCGCCGAGGCGCTCGCCACGCTGCGCGGCTGGACAGTGGCGCAGACAGCGACGTTGACGTGCGCCAACGCGCGCTCGGCGCTACCCAGGCTCGCGGCGCTCGACACCGGCGCGAGCGGGGAAGCAAACGCGGATGCAGGCGGGCACCCCACCGCGCATGCGATCAGGCATGCAACTGGGAATGCGAGCTGAAATGAACTCGTGAACGCAAGTACGAATCCGCACATTGATCGCGGCGAGTCCACGCCGTGACATCCGATCGTATGCACGGCCTGCCGCCTGTCATCGCCCGCAACACGCGGCTCATCGTGCTCGGCAGCTTCCCTGGTGCGGCGTCGCTCGCGGCGCGCCAGTACTACGCGCATCCGCGCAATCAGTTCTGGCCGCTGCTGTCGGCGCTATGGAGCGTCGATCTGGCCGCCCTGCCCTACCCGCGACGGCTCGCGGTGATGCGTGAGCGCGGGCTCGGGTTGTGGGACGTGTATGCAAGCTGTCTTCGCGAAGGCAGCCTCGACACCGCGATCGAGGACGCGCAACCGAACGACCTCGCCAGCCTGCGCCGCCGTGCGCCTGGCCTGCGTGCCGTCGCGCACAACGGCGGTGAATCGGCGCGCTTCATGCGCGCGACGGCCGCGCTCGGCGTGCCTGTCGTACGCCTGCCTTCGACAAGCCCTGCGAATGCAAGCTGGTCGTTCGAACGCAAGCTGGCTGCGTGGCGGGCGGCGTTCGAGGCCTGCGGGCTCGCGACCGCGCGATGACTTGAATCAGCGCATCTCGGCCGAGGGTTTGTGCGGACAGGTTCACGCGCAGCTCGATGCGAAACTCTCAATGTCAATCTTTACTGATATTCAGGAGACTCCCAATGAACAAGCAGACTCTCGCGCGCTGGCTGGCTGGCGTTGCGACGCTGGGCTTCGCATCCGCCGGCCTCGTCAGCTGCGGCGGCGGCAGCGATGACTACCGCCGCGCGACCCTCGTGCTGCGCGGCGGCAAGGTAACGACGATGGACACGAAAGGCAGCGTCGCGAGCGCGGTCGCCGTCGTCGGCAACCGGATCGTCGCCGTCGGCGATGACGCTGTGATGGAGCAGTACATCAACGGAGACACGAAGATCATCGAGCTCAACGGTCGCATGCTGTTGCCGGGCTTCATCGACGCCCACATCCACCCGGTGCTCGGCTCTGAACGCCTGAATGAATGCAGCGCGGACGGCGAGGCGCTGAAGGTCGACGTGCTCGTGCAGATCGCGCTCGATTGCGTCGCTGCCGATCCGGCGCCGAGCGACGACAAGTGGATCCAGGTCGTCAACGTGAACCCCGCGACGCTCGTCGCCACCGCGACCGACCTGGACGCGATCAGCACGGTGCGCCCGGTGCTGCTGAGCGGCATCGACGGCCACACCTCGTGGGTGAACCACAAGGCACTGGCTCTGGCCGGCATCACCGCCGCCACGCCCGACCCCGCAGGCGGGCAGATCGAGCGCGACGCCCACGGCAACCCGACCGGCTTCCTGAAGGACTCCGCACAAGGCCTGGTGGCCTCACTCATCCCGCCGCTCTCGTTCGACGAACGCAAGGCGCTCGCGAAGCAGGCGATCGACATCATCCGCTCCAAGGGCATCACCGCGGTGCAGGACGCCTGGGTGACGCAGGACGAGCTCGACATCTACGAGGCGCTCGCCAAGGACGGCACGCTCAAGATGCGGGTGCGTGCGACGCTTAAATCCGAGGTCGTCGACGACGAGGCCGAATACCAGCGCCTGATCGCCATCCGCGCACACTTCGCGGATCACCCCTTGATCCGCGCCAACGCCGTGAAGATCTTCTCCGACGGCGTGATCGAGTACCCGACGCAGACGGCGGCGATGATCGTCCCCTACTACGACGGCCACGGCCACCCGACAAGCAACTACGGTGGGCGCTATTTCGATCAGGCCGTGCTCAACACCTACGTCACCCGGCTCGACGCCGAGGGCTTCACGGTGCACACCCATTCGATCGGAGACTACACGACGCACGCCGTGCTTGACGCTTTCGCCTTCGCGCGCACAAAGAACGGCGTGACCGACAACCGGCACCAGATCGCGCACCTGCAGGTCGTCGATGCAGCGGACTTCCCGCGCTTCGCACAGCTCGGCGTCGCCGCCAACATGCAACTCTTCTGGGCGCTGCCCGACGTCTACACGATCGACGCCGTGCAGCCCTACCTGCGGCCAGATCGCTTCGAGCTGATGTACCCGGCGGGCAGCCTCGTCGCCGCGGGCGCCGAGCTGGTCGGAGGCAGCGACTGGCCGGTGGACGTGTTCCCGGACGACCCGATGCCCAACACGCCGCTGTCGTCCACCTACGTCGCACTGACGCGCACCAACATCTTC
>JBDTSN010000351.1:0-3752 GCA_039931145.1 Burkholderiales bacterium
GATCTCGCGCAGGAAGGCGCTGTACTTCTGCACCTTGATCGCGCCGATCGCGATCTCCGGGCTGCGCCGCACGAAGTTGAAGAGCCCGAGGCGGATGTTGCGGGCGAAGCGCTCGTTGATGATCTCCATCGTCGGCATGCGCCCGCGCACGATGCGTTCCTGGTTCGCCAGGTCGTAGTCGTGCACGCCGCCGGCTTGCGCCTGTTCGGGCTCGAGCTTCTGGCTCTCGCCGGTGATGCCCTGCAACAGCGCATCGACCTCGTCTTGCGACAGGATGTGTTCGTTCATGTGCCGTGCGTGTTACTGAACGATGAAGCTCGAGAAGAGCACCCGGCGCACCGGGTTGTCGACCGGTGGCGGCACCGGCTTGATCGGCTTGCCGTCGCGGCCGACAGCGGGCCCGATCTCGAGGCCCATCGGCCGCACTGACTCGCGCATGATCTCGGCGGCCAGCGCTTCCTTGCCAGCGCGGTCCAGCAGTTCGGTCGATGTCTTGTGCGCGAGGATCATCAGGATCGCATCGCGGATCGCCGGCATGTAGACCTTCATCTCTTCGGCGACCTTCGGGTCGTCAAGCTCGAGCGTGAGGCCGATCTGTGCGTAGCGCTCGACGTCCTTGTCGGCAAGGTTCACGACGAAGGGCTCGAGCGGTACGAAGATCGGTGGTGCGTGCGGCCGTTCCTTCTGCGCCGCGGTCTGGGCCACGGGCTGGCCGTCCTCGTCGGTGGCGGCATCGGCCGCGGCGCGGTGCTTGAGAAACCAGATTGCGCCGCCAGCGAGCACGAGGACGATAACGAGTGTGATCGAGATCAGGATCAGGAGCTTCTTCTTGCCGCGCGCCGGCAAGGCGATATCGTCCGACGGCGGGATGTCGGCAGCTTTGGTGGCAGCGGCGGCGGCGGGCATGATGCAATGCTCCTTCGATCGAATGGGCGGCCCGGCGCATGCAGCGTGCAGCGCGCGTCACCTCGGGCGTGAAGCAAATTATGGAAAGCGTGTCGCCTGGCCGAAGGCGCGATAAGCAGGGCAAAGCCCGGCTGTCTCCGCCCGAGCTCAGGCGTAGAGATCGACCCCGCCGCGTTGTGCCGCGATCGCGCGCGCGCGTGCTGCCGGCTCGGCGCTTTCGGCCGCGATCGTCTCGTCTGCGCGCAGGCCCGCCCCACGGGAAATGCGCGTGAGGCGCCCTGCGGGTGTTTGCGCGTCGCCGCGCTGATCCGGCGCATGCTGGAACACGCCGCCGCCCGACAGCGTCAGGCCCTGCTCGCGGAGCGCCGATGCGAGTTCGGGCAGCCCGCGCTCGATCACCTGGCGCGTGGTGGCTGAGTCTGCTGCGAAATCGACGCGTGCGTGCGCGCCGTCGATCACGATCTGAACCCGGATAGGGCCCATCTCGGCCGGCGTCAGTTGCAGTTCGGCCTGCGCCAGGCCGTTGCGCGCGAACAGGCTGACTTGCGCGCCGAGCGCCTTCGCGAAGTCGGGTGCAGCAAGCGGCGTCGGCAGTGCGATCGACGCGCCGGCGCGGCCTTCGGCCCGGTGCGCTGCGATGCCGCCGGCCCAGTCGGGAAGCGTGACGTCGGCCGCGGACGCGCGAGGGGATAGCGCGAAGCGGTCGCCAGCGGCGCTTGCCGTCGCCGTGGCCTCGGCGTTCGACGCTGCTTCAGCAAGAAGCGCCGCGGCGTTGTCGACTGCCGCATCCCCGCCCTGACCGCCCGCGCCGTGCCGACCAGTGCCTTGCTGGCCAGTCTCACCGGCGGTGCCACCTGTAAGCGTCAGGCCCGCAGCCAAGGTGCCGGTGGCGCCAGGTGCGCCGGTGCCAATGCGCAGGTCGAGGGTTCCGTTGCCCCCAGCAGCGAGCGCCTCTTTCCCCGCCGCTGCAGCATCGGTCATGGCCGCTGGCATGCCGGGCCAGAACGAGGGATCGCCGCTCGGCCCTGCTGGCGTCGTATCGGCGCGGTTCGAGCCGTCTGCGACGCTGTCGGTGGCGAGTGTCGGTGGCAGCGTCGGCACTTCGATGTTCGGTAAGTCGCGCGGAGTGTCTGTCGGTTGCGTTGCTGTCTTGCCCGTCGTCTTGGGCTTGGGTGCCGCACGCCCGGTTGACGCCTCGAGAGTTGCATCATCGGCCGGCTTGTCTTCGTCACGGGCTGCACTTTTGCCTCTCGCTTTAGCGTTCGCCTCGGCGGTTCCGGGTTCACGCGCGATCGGCTTTGCCGAAGATTCAGGCCTCGGCTCGGGCTGCGGCGCAGGTTGGGCTTTGGCCGGCGGCTGTGCCTCGCGGCGATGTTGCAGCAACTCGGCAAAGCGCTGGGAAGAGAACATCGCCTCGGCCTGCGGCGGATAGCGGTTCGGGCCGCTCATCTTGCAGGCAAGCGCGTCGGGGGTCGAGATCGTCAGGGTCGTCGGCATGGCCAGGCCTCTCAGCTTGTGAAGATCAGGCCGGCGCGAACCGGTTGGAGCGACGCTCCCACGCCATACGCGTTGCCTGATCGTCCTGCAGCTTCTGCTCGCGCCGGCCTTCCTGGTCGCGCAGTGCGACGTTGCGCCGCCCGATCAGCTTGCCGACGGAGGCGACGCGAAGCTCGAACTCGCGCCAGACGGTTTCGGCCTGCGTCAACCGCTGCGTCGCGATCTGCGCGACGTGTGTCTGCTGCTCGATGGCCTGGCCGAGCCGGGTGACGAAGCCCTGGTAGCAATGCACGATCGCGATGCCGCCGCTGCGGCTGAACTCGCTGCTCCAGCGTTGCTCATAGTCGCGCCGGTAGCTTTGCAACTGATCGGCCTGCGCCTGGGCGTTGCGCTGTTCGATCTGCAAGCGGCGCAGTGCGGCGAGCGCGGCGTCGCGCTCGCGCTCGGCGTGGGCGAGCAGGGTGAGGAGGGAATGCATCGCGTTCATCGGCGCAGTCTCGTGTGTCGCATGCCGTATGCGGAAATTGGAGGATGGCCGGGTCAATCGGCCAGCACGTCGTGCAGACCCTGCACGCTGTCTTCGAGCGTCGCGCGGCTGTGCATGCCCTGCTGCAGCAGCGCACTCATCTGCGGCGCGAGCGCGACGGCGGTGTCGAGGTCCGCGTCGTGCCCAGGCGCGTAGGCGCCGAGCTGGATCAGGTCGCGTGCCTTCGCGTGGCGTGAATGCAGATGCCGGAAGCGCCGCGCCGCCTCACCGTGCGTGGGCGCGACGACGCTCGTCATGACGCGCGAGATCGAGCGCTCGATGTCGATCGCCGGGAAGTGCCCCGCTTCGGCCAGTTCGCGCGACAGCACGATGTGGCCGTCGAGGATGCCGCGTGCGGCGTCCGCGATCGGGTCCTGCGGATCGTCGCCCTCGGTCAGCACGGTGTAGAAGGCGGTGATCGAGCCGACGCCGTGGATGCCGTTGCCGCTGCGCTCGACGAGCTGCGGCAGCTTCGCAAAGCACGACGGCGGATAGCCCTTGGTCGCAGGCGGCTCGCCGATCGCAAGCGCGATCTCGCGTTGCGCCATCGCGTAGCGGGTGAGCGAATCCATCAGCAGCAGCACGTGCTGGCCGCGATCGCGGAAGTGCTCGGCGATCGCGGTTGCGTAGTTCGCGCCCTGCATGCGGGTGAGCGGCGGCGCATCGGCCGGCGCGGCGACGACGACACTGCGCGCGAGACCCTCGATGCCGATGATGTCCTCGATGAACTCCTTCACCTCGCGCCCGCGCTCGCCGATCAGGCCGACGACGATCACGTCGGCCGCGGTGTAGCGCGCCATCATGCCGAGCAGCACCGACTTGC
>JBDTSN010000352.1:0-3747 GCA_039931145.1 Burkholderiales bacterium
GAAGGATCCGTCGCTCGGCTGGCGCTTCACCGACGCCTGGCTGTCGATGGCCGGCGCCGCCGACAAGGGCATTCCGAACGGCATGCCCGTCGACGAGTGGGGCATTCGCGTCGCGGACGACAAATGCACGCCGGTCGGCGCCTCGGTCTCGCGCGGTGGGGCGACGAACTCGCCGGCCGCCGTCTATGCGCTCACCAAGTACATCGACTGGATGAAGAAGTACGCGCCCAAGGAAGCGATGGGCATGACCTTCGGCGAGTCCGGACCGGTGCCCGCGCAAGGCCAGATCGCGCAGCAGATCTTCTGGTACACGGCCTTCACGGCCGACATGACCAAGGTTGGCCTGCCCGTGGTGAACGCCGACGGCTCGCCGAAGTGGCGCATGGCCCCCGGCCCGAACGGCCCGTACTGGAAGCAGGGCATGCAGAACGGCTATCAGGACGTGGGCTCCTGGACCTTCCTCAAGTCGAGCAATCCTGACCGCGCAGCAGCTGCCTGGCTGTATGGGCAGTTCGTGACCGCCAAGACGACGTCGTTGAAGAAGAGCATCGTCGGGCTGACTTTCATCCGCGACTCGGATATCCACAGCGATTACTTCACCAAGAACGCCGACAAGTACGGCGGCCTGATCGAGTTCTATCGCAGCCCGGCACGTGTGGCCTGGACGCCGACCGGCACCAACGTGCCGGACTATCCGAAGCTTGCGCAACTCTGGTGGAAGAACGTGGCGGTCGCAGTGACGGGCGAAAAGACGCCGCAGCAGGCGATGGACAACCTGGCCGAGGAAATGGACGATGTGATGGCGCGCCTGCAAAGAGCCGGCATGGCCCATTGCGCGCCCAAGCTCAATCCCAAGAGCTCGCCGGACAAGTGGCTGAGCAGCGACCACGCGCCGTGGAAGAAGCTCGCAAACGAGAAGCCCCAGGGTGAGACGATCGCCTACGAGACGCTGCTCAACGCGTGGAAGGCGGGTAAGGTGCGCTGACCTGACGAGATCGCTCCGGGTACCTCTACCCTGGGCGCATTCGATCAATGGCCACGCCTTCGCGCGTGGCCATTTTCTTGCCAGCCACTCTTGCCACTTTGCAACGCCGCGTCGGCGTTCGTACGCAAACCCTTGCTCCGACAGAAACTGCCACCAACCAGCATACTTCTGCCAACCAAACCGCGCGGCCCGTGGGGCGCGGCGCGCCATCTGACTCGAAGCTCACTCGATGCAATCCCTGCTGTCCCTCGTCATCGAGCACGGCATCTGGCTCGTCTTCGCTGCGACGCTCGCCGCGCAAATTGGCGTGCCTGTGCCGGCGGCGCCATTCCTCGTCGTCGCCGGCGCGCTCGCCGCCGCCGGCCAGATCTCGTTGCCCGCGGTGCTCGGCGCGGCGATCGTCGCCAACCTCATCGGCGATGGCCTATGGTTCTGGGCCGGCCGGCGCTGGGGTTACCGTGTGCTCGCGCTGCTGTGCCGCGTCTCGATCTCGCCCGATTCGTGCGTACGCCAGAGCGAAGCCTTCATCCTGCGTTGGGGCGGCAGTTCGCTGGTTGCCGCCAAGTTCGTTCCTGGCGTGTCGACCGTCGCGCCGCCGATGGCGGGCGCACTCGGCATGCGGCTCGGCACATTCCTTAGCTTTGCAACGCTCGCCGCGCTGATCTGGTCCGGCCTGCTGATAGGCGTGGGCTGGGCCTTCGCCGGCCAGATCCAGCAGGCGCTCGACACGCTCGCGACGCTCGGCGTCGTGGCGGTCGAAGTGATTGCCGCGCTTGCGGCACTCTATCTGGCACTGCGCTGGTGGCGTCGGCGGCTGTTCCTGCGCGGCATCGCGATGCCGCGCATCGCAGTTGCTGAACTGCTTGCGCTGATGGCAGCCGACCCTGCGCCGATCATCATCGACGTCCGCTCCGACGTGGAGCGCGCGCTCGATGCACGGCGCATCCCGGGTGCGATCGCCGTCGATCTGCGCGACATCAAGCGCGTCTCGAAGCAATGGCCGCATGACCGCGAACTGGTGCTCTATTGCAGTTGTCCGAACGAAGCGTCCTCAGGAAGTGCTGCGCGCCTGCTGCTGTCGGCCGGTTTCGAGCGTGTGCGACCCTTGCACGGTGGGCTCGACGCATGGATTGCGGCGGGGCAGCCAATCGAGCCCTGCGCGCCGGCCGAACAAACCGGTCCGGCGCCGGTGCAGGTCGACGCCCAGTCGGCGTAGGACGGGGCGACGCGCGGCCGGCTACCATCGAGCGACCGCGCCACACTCCATGCATATCGCCATCGTCATCTTCGACGGCTTCGACGAGATCGATGCCTTCGTCTCGCTTGGCCTGCTCAACCGTCTGACGCCGCTCGGCTGGAAGGCCGAGCTTGTGGCGCCGGTCGCGCGCGCGACGTCGATGAACGGCGTCACCGTCGAGGTACAGCAACCGCTGGCGTTTGCGAACAAGGCGGATGTGGTGCTCTTCGGCGGCAACCTCTATGCACGCGCGATCGCCGAAGGCATCGGCCAGCGCGGCGCGCCGATGGCGGGGCTCAAGCTCGATCCGCTGCGCCAGACGCTCGGCGCGCAAGGCTCGGGCACGCTGCTGCTCGCGCGGCTCGGACTGCTCGGCGACATGCCGGCGTGCACCGATCTCGCGACCAAGCCCTGGGTGACCGAGGCCGGTGTGCGGGTACTCGACAACGAGCCTTTTCATGCCCGTGGCGCAATCGCGACCGCCGGTGGCAGCATGTCGACGGTCCACCTTGCGGCTTGGGTCATGCTGCGCCACGCGGGGCCGGAGGCGACCATCCAAACGCTGCGCGAAGTGGCGCCCGTGGGGATGGAGCGCGCGTGGACGAAGCGCGTGCTCGACGTCGTCAAGCCCTTCCTGGACGCGCCGGCGTAGAGCTTGCTCACGCTCCGGATGCCGGTGCGACAGGCCCGGTCAGGCCTCTATCAACCGAGCTCGTCGATGTTGCGCGGCCAGCTTGCCTTGAGCAGGCGCGACAGGCTGCGGTCGGCAAGCAGTTTGCCGCCGGTCTGGCAGCGCGCGCAATAGTTGGTCTCGTTGTCGGCGTAGACGATGCGCTGCACCGGCGCGCCGCACACCGGGCAGGGTTCACCGAATTGGCCGTGCACCGCCATGCCGGGGCGAAACGCAGTCACCTTGTCGGGCCAGTCGCCGGCCTCGGCGCGCAGGCGGTCGGTCCATTCGGTGAGCACCGCGCGTGCGGCATCGAACAAGCGCATGCGTTCGGCTTCGTCGAGCGAACGCGTCAGCGCGAGCGGCGAGAGCCTGGCACGGTGCAATATCTCGTCGGAATACGCGTTGCCGATGCCGCTGAAGAGATGCGGGTCGGTCAGCGCGCGTTTCAGCGTGTGGTTCTCGGTGAGCAGGCGCGCATCGAATTGCTCGCGGGTGATCGAGAGCACGTCGATTCCGCCGGGGTCCATCGCGGCGAGCGCCGCGCGATCCGCGACCAGATGCAGCGATGCGCGCCGGGTCGTGCCGGCCTCGGTCAGCACGAGCGTGCCGGTGTCGAACTCGAACGCGGCAAGTGCGATCCGGCCCGGCAGCTTCGCGCCTGCCGCGAGCCAGCGCATGCGGCCCGCGATCATCAAGTGGATGACGAGGATCAGGCCGCCGTCGACGACGAGCACGACGCGCTTGCCAAGCCGCTCGACGCTCACCACCTTGCGGCCCGTGATCGATTCGATCGGCGGCAGTGCCGTTCGCAACACGAAGGGATTGAGCAAGCGCAACCGGCGCAACGTCGCG
>JBDTSN010000353.1:0-3733 GCA_039931145.1 Burkholderiales bacterium
GCATGCGCTTTGGCATCGAGATGAGCACCGACCACACGCTCGAAGAAGTCGGCAAACAGTTCGACGTGACACGCGAGCGCATCCGCCAGATCGAAGCGAAGGCGATCCGCAAGCTCAAGCACCCGAGCCGCTCGGACAAATTGCGCACGTATCTGGACAACCTGTAGGGTTGGCCGGATACGTGGCCCGCGCGAGCGGGCTGCCGCACAGCGGCAACGCAATTTGCGCCGCAGGCACAAGCTACGTGCGGCGCTCGACATCTGTAGCCACCGAAACGCGTTGCATGGCCAGCCGGCCGCGGTGACCAGTACTCGGCAGGCGATAAACTGCGTGAAATAGTTCACGCTTTCGCCGATGCCACAAATCCGTCAACGTACCGTCCTGTTCGCCGACCTGCGCGGCAGCACATCGCTGTACGAGACGCTCGGCAACGCGGCGGCAACCGGCGTCGTCACGCGTACGGTGGCCGAGCTTGGCCGCATCGTGAGCGAGGAGCAGGGCCGCGTCATCAAGACGCTCGGCGATGGGCTGATGGCGCTTTTCGAGTCGCCTGGCCAAGCGATCGCTGCGGCTGAAGAGATGCACGATGCGCTTCACCACATGTCGCCCGCAAAGTCGTCGCCACGCGCGCCGGTCCTCAAGCTGAAGGTGGCCGTCGCCCACGGCGAGGTGGTCGAGATGGCGGGCGACTGCTTCGGCGATGCAGTGAACGTCGCCGCACGCTTGATCGACCACGCCGGCGACAATGAAACGCTCGTCACCGCATCCGTCCTCGAACAACTTGAAGCCCCGACGCGCTCGCGTTTTCGCGATCTCGATCAGATGCAGTTGCGTGGCCGCGCTGAGCCCGTGCACGTGCACCTGCTCGACGCACGCCGCTTCGGCGATACCGTGACAACCACTTTCGGCGGCCTTGCGGTACTCCCCGAGCCCGAGGGCATCCGCCTGAACTGGCTCGACCTGACGCGGGTTTATCACGGGCCACAACTCGCGGTCGTCCTCGGCCGCAGCCCGCAGGCCACCTACTGCATCGACGACTCGCGCGTCTCGCGCTCGCATGCGCGCATTGACTGGCACGGCGGCACCTTCCAGTTGACCGACCTGAGCTACAACGGCACCTACGTGCGCTTCGGCGCGAGCGGCGAAACACTGGCGCTGCGGCGCGGCACTTGCACCCTGCACGGCAGCGGCATGATCGGCCTCGGAACGCCGCCGGTGGACGCGTTGTCCCCTTGCGTGAAGTTTGAAGTGCTGCGGCTGAGCGATCTCGATCCGGCCGACACCTCAGGTCGATAAAGTCAGTGTCGTGTCTGCGCAGCGCAAAGAAGGCCAGGGTGTGTCGACGCTCAGACCACACTGCGCCTTGACGTTGCCGCCCACGCTCTTGGCCACAAGCCCTTTTCGATGAATCCCGACTTCTTCCTCAGCAACGAAGCAGAGCGACTGCGCGTGCTGAATGCGCTCGCGCTGCGCAACGCTGGATCGCCGGACCCGGCGCTGCTGTCGATCGCGCGCCTTGCGCGTCGTGCGACCGGCTGCGCGTTTGCCGGCGTCAGCATCGTCGATGCCTACCGCCAGTGGTTCGCCGCAACCGACGGCGCAGCTTTGCCCGAGAGTGCGCGCGCGGAGTCGCTCTGCGCACGCGCAATCCTGACCGAAGACGGACTCGTCAGCGCCGACGTGCGCAACGATCCGCGTCTGGCGTCGGATGAGCTTACGGCGTTCACCCCAGAGATCACGTTCTACGCCGGCATACCGATTCGCGTCGGAGGCCATCCGATCGGCAGCCTGTGCGTGACAGACCCGTTCACACATGAGTTCGACGACGCGCAGCGTACCGCGCTTTGCGATCTGGCCACCCTGTGCGGCGCACTGCTCGACGCACGGCGGCCGGCGCCGACGGCACGGCATGTCGACGCCTCTTCAGCGCGTCTGGCTGCGGTGCTACAGGCCATTCCCGACTTGTGGTTCGTGCTCGACGAAGAGGGGCGCCACATCGAGTGCAGCGACGAATCGCACCCTTCACTTGCGCAGCCCTATGCCGACCTCCACGGCCGCCTGTTCGGGGCCGGCCTGCCGGAGTCGCTCGCACAGAGCGGGCTGCTTGCGATCCGCAACGCGCTCGCATCGGGCCAGGTGCAACGGCTGGAGTACGAACTCGAATGCCGTGACGGCGTGAAGCGCCACTTCGAGGCACGCGTCTCGCCGATGGCCGGCGGGCAGGCGCTCTACGTCTCGCGCGACGTGACCGAACTGCGCCGCCGCGAACGCGAGGTGCGCATCCTGCAGCGCGCGCTCGAAGCCGACGGCGCAATGCCGGTTTGCGTCGTTGACGCGCGGCGCGACGATCAACCGCTGATCTACGTGAATTCGGCGTTCGAACGGCTCACCGGCTACCGTCGCCACGAATTGCTCGGCCGCAACTGCCGTTTGCTGCAAGGCGAGGAGACGAAGCAACCCGGGCTCGACACGCTGCGGTCTGCGCTCGACGCCGGCCGCGCGTGCACCGTGACGCTGCGCAACGTGCGGCGCGACGGCAGCGCATTCGTGAACGAGTTGCACATCGCGCCGGTGCGTGACGCGAGCGGACAGTTGACCCACTTCATCGGCGTGCAGACCGACGTCACGCAACGCACCGCGGACGCCGAGCGGCTCGCGTCGAGCGAGCAGCTCTACCGCTCGGTGGCGACCGCGATCACCGATGGCCTGTGCGTCATCAGCCGCGACGGCAACATCGTCGCCGCCAACCCAGCGGCCTGCGAGATGCTGCGCGTCAAGGCGTCGGAGCTGATCGGCACCCGCCTGAGCCGGCTCGGCTACGCCTGGCTCAACGAGGACGGCAGCGCCATCCCGTTCGCCGATCACCCGGTGCGCCCGGTAATGATTGGCGCCGTGAATCGCGTGGACAGAGTTCTGCTGCTGCGCTTCCCGGACCAGTCGCAGCGCCTGATGCGCCTGAGCGTGCAACCCATCTCCGGCAACGCGGCATTGCAGCCCGGCGCGTGCCTGGTCACGTTTCGCGACATCACGGGCCAGCAGCTTGCCGAGCAGGCGCTGCGCGACAAACAGGCAGCCGAACTGGCGAATCGCGCCAAGACTGATTTTCTTTCGCGCGTCAGCCACGAGATGCGCACGCCGCTCAATGCGGTGATCGGCTTCACCCAACTGCTGCGCCTGTCCGCCGACGACGCGAGCCCGGCCACCGTCGCGCAGTACACCGGCCACGTGCTCCGCGCCGGCGAACACCTGCTCGCCTTGATCAACGATCTGCTCGACCTGCAGCGCCTCGAAGGCGGCGGCGTGGCGCTTGAATTGCACTCGCTCAGCCTCAAGGCGCTCGTCCAGTCGACGCTCGAGATGCTGCAACCGCTCGCCAGGCAACATGGCCTCGCGCTGCAGGAAGCGGTCGATCCCGACGCGCGCGTGCTCGCCGACGCGCAGCGCTTGCGCCAGGTGCTGCTCAACCTCGTCTCGAACGCGATCAAGTACAACCGCGCCGGGGGTTGGGTCAGCGTCACGCTGCTGCCCGCCGCCGGCGAACGCCTCCTGCTCGCGGTGGAAGACAACGGTATCGGCATGACGCCCGAACAGACGGCACGCCTGTTCCAGCCCTTCGAGCGCCTCGGGCAGGAAGCGACGGCTATCGAGGGCAGCGGTCTCGGACTTCTGATCGCAAGGCGGCTGGTCGATGAAATGTCCGGCGAGCTCACGCTCACGAGCGTTGCGGGCGGGG
>JBDTSN010000354.1:0-3726 GCA_039931145.1 Burkholderiales bacterium
GCGATGGAAGCGGCGGCGCCAGCTCGATGCCGCAGCGCAGCGACGTGTACTTGGTAGTGCGCCAGTCCCGCGTTAGCGGGTTAGTCCAGCGGCGGGTTGTGCAACGCCTTCGGGTCGCGCCGAGGCGTCGACTCGGAGTCGCCGTTGCTCGCCGGGTGTTCAACCCGGCTGCGCGCCGCGCCTTACCGAAAAGCCTCGGCCACCCCGGCGTGAGCTCGCCTGGATGTCATCTGGCGCTACTTCGTGATGCTGTTGATCGCGGCGACGCCGAGTCCGAGGTTGGCGAGGATCTGCGTCCAGTCCTTCATGTTGCGCGTGAAGGCGCGGCCCCAGGTCTCGAAGTCGAGCTGGTTCGGCACGATCAACGCGTCGCCGGGATGCATGAGCTCCGAATCGACCGTCGTGCGGCCGAAGATGCCGCGGCTTTCCCCAGCGCTGTTGACGGTGCCGTCGGCGCGCAGGATGAACATGTTGGAGACGTCGGCCGCTTCGTCGGCGCCCGCGATGCGCAGATAGTCGCCCGCGGTGCGGCCGTCGCGCCAGAGGAAGGCATTGTTGTTGACGACCGCGCCGACGACGGTCACGAAGCCGGGCCGTGGCGGCACGATCACGCGATCGGCGTTCTCGAGCGGAATGTCGGGCAGGGCGTCGATCGAGTTCACTTCCGGTGGGAGCTCGAGCGCGATGCGCCCGTTCGGCTGTACCTGCGACAGCCGCACGACTTGCGCCTGTGTCGCCGCCGCGCTCGCGTTCGCAGTCGATGCGGCGTTGGCGACGTCGCGCTGGTTCGCCGCATCGCGCGCGGCCTGCGTCGCGGCGAGCGTTTGCAGGCGGGAGATCGCTGCCGCGAGATTTTCGGCCTGCCGCTTGCGCGTCGACTCGCGCGAGAACTCCAGGCCGTAGACATAGGCCTGCGGCGTGAAGCCGCCCGCACGCGTGATCAACTGGCGCAACGTCTCGCCCGGTATCAACTGATAGACCCCCGGCGTGCCGATTTCGCCTTCGAGCGAGACGAGCCGGTTCTGGCGCGCAAGCGGCACGCGAAAGTCCTTCTGGCCGAAGATGCTGACGACATCGCCAGGCATCAGTTCGATGTTCGCGGCCTGATCGTGCTGCAACACGACGCGACCGAGGTTGAAAGGGATGATCTGGGTGCTCAGGTCCTGGATGTTCAGGCGTTCGATAACGGCGTAGTCCCAGTTCAGATCGTCGAACAGCGTCGTC
This sequence comes from Burkholderiales bacterium, assembly GCA_039931145.1. Taxonomy (GTDB): domain Bacteria; phylum Pseudomonadota; class Gammaproteobacteria; order Burkholderiales; family Burkholderiaceae_C; genus CAIKUF01. Next base: position 1,225 of record JBDTSN010000354.1, read on the forward strand.
GGCAGGCGCGGCGCACCGCTGTCGACGGCCTGCCCCGTCACGTCCGCGATCAGGGTGCGCGGGCGGCCGCCGGTGGTCGTGCCCGCCACCGGCAGCGGCACCGTCGCCTGCGCTGAAGAGGCGTTCGCACCCGCGCCGCCGGCCGCGTTGGCTGCGGGACTGCCGGCGGCTGCATTGCCGGCAGCGTTCGCAGCCGCGTTGCCCGGCATGGCGCCCGACCCAGGGGATGCGCTGCCCGGCGCGCCGGGCAGCGCGCCAGTTTGCGGCAGCGGCTCCTGATAGACCTGCACCAGCACGTTGCGACGGCGATAGAAGTCGGGCGAGATCAACGCCTCCGGGCTCGGAATCAGGTCGCTGATGCGCATCCCGGCGAACCACGGGTAGCGCAGCGGCTGCGCGACATGGCCGGTGAGCGTCACCGCGTTGACGAAGCCGGGCGAGATGGCAAGCAGCGTTAGCACGTCGCCATCGCGCAGCGGCGTCGCGAGGCCCGCTGCGTCGAGTTTGAGTTCCTCGACGAAACGCCCCGCGCCCGACTTCGTGCGGTCGATGCGTTCGAGCACCGCGCGGTTCGGATTCGAAAGCACCGGCGCGCCGCCGGCGTAGGAGAGCACCACGCCGGTCGGCTCTTCGGGCGCGTTGAGCTCGTAGATCGCCGCGTTGTCGAGCTCACCATTGAGCGCGACGCGCGGCCCGACCGGATGAAAGACGATGACGTCGCCGGCGCGCAGTTGCAGATCCTTGGACTTGTCGCCACGCACGAGGAAGCTGTACATGTCGAGTTCGGAGATGATCTGGCCGTCGCGGCGCAGGCTGATCCGTCGCATCGAGCCATTGGCGCCCGGCCCGCCGGCGGCGACCACCGCCGACAGCAAGGTCGACTGGCCGCTCAGCGTGAACACGCCCGGCATTTGCGCCGGGCCGACGACGAAAACCTTGACGCCGCGCATCTGGCCGAGGCTGACGCTCAGGTTGAAGCCCGTATAGAGACGCCCGATCTGCGCGCGCAGGTGCTTCTCGAGGTCCGCGGCACGCACGCCGGCAACCGTGAAGGTACCGATGCGCGGCAGATTGATCTGGCCGTTGCGGTCGACGACAGCGCGAAAGTCGATATCGATCGAGCCCCAGGCTCGAACCACGATTTCGTCGCCCGGGCCAACTGTGTAGTCGGCCGACACCGGCACATTGTCGACCGGTGCAAAGGTATCCGCCGGCGCGCCGAAAAAGCTCGCGCCGAACACCGGCAACAGGCGTCCGGTTGCGGTCTGGACGAAGCGCTGGAACTCGCTCGGCCGTTGGGGCGCCGCGGATCGCTGTTGCACTGCTGCGTTCGCCGTCGCGGCTGGCCGCTGCGCTCCGGTCAAGGCGTTGTTGACGATAGGCGCTGGCAGCTGCGGATTCGAAATCGGCTGCGTGCCGGTCAGCCCGCGCGGATCGACCGTGGTGTCGGTGGACGCGCTGGTGTCGCTCGTCGTCGGCAGGTTCTGCGGCGTACCGAACGCGGCGCCGAGCGAGGACTGGGCCGCTGCGGGCGGCGCGAGCATCGAAAGCGAGAGGCCGAGCGCACCAAGCGCGAACCGCACCGGGCGGGAAATAACAGATCGCAAGAAGGTCATGCAGGGGCCGATTCTCAGGCATCGGGCTTCGGGGGCGACAGCGCTGCCGCGGCAGACTCGACCGGGCCCGAAGAGCCTCGCGCACACCCGCTTGGCGGGCGATTTGCGCGGTCGCCAATGGTAGCGGATGGCCGGAGGCGATTTGCGGGCCGCGTCAGGCCCCGGCAACCGGGGCCAGCGGCGCAAACGCGCCGGCGCGCTTGTCACGCCGTTCGCCGATCGCCTCGGCCATTTCCGCAAGGTCGAAGATCGCACTTTGCAGCAGTGTCATCTGCTCGAGCGCGGCGGCGGTGCCGTGGTCGCGTGCGTGGTTCAGGGCGAGCTTGGTGCCGGCGATCGCAAGCGGCGACTTGGTGGCGATCGCGCGCGCAACGCTCATCGTGTGCGCGAGCAGCGCCTCGGCGTCAGGCAGCACCGCATTGACGAGACCGACCTCGAGCGCGCGCGACGCTGGGAGACGTTCACCGGTGTAGGCCATCTCGCGTGCGACAGCAGGGGCGATGATCTTGGGCAGGCGTTGCAGCACGCCGAGATCCGCCGCCATGCCGACGTTGCTCTCTGCACGCAGAAGAACGTGTCGGCGCTGGCGTAGCGCAGGTCGCGCGCCGCAGCGAGGTCGAGCGCGCCGCCGATGCAGCCACCTTGCACGGCGCAGAGGATCGGAAAACGCGCCGCGTCGAACGCATCGAAGCACGCCATCAAGCGGCGCAGCATTTGCTGGAAGCTCAGGCGCGCGCGCGAGGTGCCGACAAGGTTCTTGTTTGCGAACACGTCGAGCGCCATGCCGGCGCTGAAGTGACGACCCCTAGCTCACTGCGTTCGCATCCCCCTTGGGGATCTTCAGCACCTTCGGGCGGCCGGGCGGTGCTGAAATGCTTGCCGGTGG
>JBDTSN010000355.1:0-3707 GCA_039931145.1 Burkholderiales bacterium
GCGTCGCATCGGGCAAGCCGCTCGTGTCGGGCGCCGTGATCGGCTTCGACGGCCAGGTGTCGGTGTACGACGCGCGATCCGGCCCGTGCTATGCCTGCGTCTTCCCGCCCGACGCGACGTTCGAGGAAGTGCAGTGCTCGACGATGGGCGTATTCGCACCGCTCGTCGGCATCATCGGCACGCTGCAGGCGGCCGAAGCGCTCAAGCTGATCGCCGGCATCGGCACGTCGCTAGCGGGGCGGCTGCAGATGCTCGACGCGCGCACGATGACCTGGAGCGAGATTCGCATCGCGCGCCAGGCCGGCTGCACGGTGTGCGGCCACCTGCATTGAACCCGCCGCGACACCCGCCGGCGGCCATCCCTTAAGCTCAACCCATTGCCTGAACGGACCCTCGCATGAACAAGCGCAAAGAGCTCACCGCGCGCAACTTTCCATCGGCGCAGCAGGAGGCCAAGGCCGTCGTGCCGCTCGCGCACTACGACGGCCCCGAGAGCGCCTACCGCCTCGCCTTCACCGACACGGAATTCCTGTTGCGCGAAGAACTGCGCCCGGTGCGCATGCAGCTCGAGTTGCTGAAGCCCGATCTGGTGCAGGCAGAGCAAGGCATCAACTCGACGATCGTCATCTACGGCAGCGCGCGCATCCTGGCAGCCGACGTCGCGGCGCAGCGCTTGCGCGAAGCGCAGGCGAGTGGCGACGCGACGGCGCTGCGACGCGCCGAACAGCAGGTGCTGATGTCGCGCTTCTACGAAGAGGCGCGCAACTTTGGTGCGCTCGTGACGCGCAAATCGCGCGAGCTCGACACGCCGATCTACATCGTCACCGGCGGCGGCCCGGGCGTGATGGAGGCCGGCAACCGCGGCGCCTACGAGGCGGGCGGCCGCAGCATCGGACTGAACATCGTGCTGCCGCACGAGCAGGCGCCGAACCCCTACATCACGCCCGAACTGTGCTTCCAGTTCCACTACTTCGGCCTGCGCAAGATGCACTTCCTGATGCGCAGCATCGCCCTGGTGTGCTTCCCGGGCGGCTTCGGCACGCTCGACGAATTGTTCGAGTCGATGACGCTGATGCAGACCGGCAAATGCCGGCGCAGCCCGATCATGCTTTTCGGGCGCGAATACTGGACGCGCCTGATCAACTTCGACCTGCTCGTCGAGACCGGCATGATCAGCCCCAACGACATCGAGCTGTTCCATTTCGTGGAGACCGCTGAAGAAGCGTGGGAGGTGCTCGCCGCCGAATACGGGTTCGATCTGCCGGCGACGCAGACCGGCGACTTCGCGCTCGACATCTGATGAACACCGCGACCACCCCGACCGTCAGCCTGATCGGCGCGCCGACCGACATCGGCGCCGGCTCGCGAGGCGCGAGCATGGGGCCCGAGGCCTTGCGCGTCGCGGGCATCCAGCGGGCGCTCGAGGCGCACGGCATTACGGTTGCCGATCTCGGCAACCTGAGCGGCCCGATCAACCCCTGGCTGCCGCCGGTGGACGGCTACCGCCATCTGCCCGAAGTCGTCGCCTGGAATCTGGCCGTGCACGACGCGGTGTATGCCGAGCTGCAGGCCGCGCGCCTGCCACTGCTGCTCGGTGGCGACCATTGCCTCGCCATCGGCTCGATCAGCGCCGTCGCGCGCCACTGCCGCGAGGCGGGCAAGAAGTTGCGCGTGCTGTGGCTCGATGCGCACGCCGACTTCAACACCCACCTGCTCACGCCAAGCGGCAACACCCACGGCATGCCCGTCGCCTGCCTGTGCGGCAACGGCCCGCAGGAACTGATCGAAATCGGCGGCAAGATACCCGCAATCAACCCGAAGTGGGTGCGCCAGATCGGGATCCGCAGCGTCGACGCCGGAGAGAAGCACCTCGTCCACGAAGCCGAGCTCGACGTCTTCGACATGCGCTACATCGACGAGATGGGCATGCGCCAGGCGATGGAACTCGCACTCGCGACGATCGACGCCAACACGCATCTGCACGTCAGCTTCGACGTCGACTTCCTCGACCCCGACATCGCCCCCGGCGTCGGCACCACCGTCAAGGGTGGGCCAACCTACCGCGAAGCCCAACTGTGCATGGAGATGATCGCTGACACCGGGCGCCTCGCATCGGTCGACGTGATGGAGCTCAACCCCGCATTCGACGACCACAACCGCACCGCCGACGTCGCGGTCGATCTGATCGAGAGCCTGTTCGGGAAGTCGACGCTGATGCGCAAGTGAGCGCTGCAGCCTACGGCTTCTTCAATCAGCATCCAACAAGCTGATGTCGGCGCCAAGTCCGACGGCGTCGCTCGCATGGCAACGCGCGTGAAACCGCCGATCGGCGGTGATCAGGGGCAGGCCGGTACGCCGCGCCAGGGCAAGGTACAGGCAGTCGTAAGCCGGATGCTTCAACCGGATCGACAAGGCGAGCGCATCGACGAGCAGGCCCGCGCTGTCATGGACATGCATCGGCAGCTGGAGCAGCCAGCGCGCACCGACCTGCGCAGTCGAAGCATCCATTTCGCCGCGCATCTGCTTCTTCCACAAGATGTTGCCCACTTCGGCATACAGCAGATCAGGCACGAACAACTCGTCGTCGAGCAGCGCCTCGGCCGACGCGGAATCGGGCTCGGGCGCGAGCCACTTGGCGGCCACGCTGGCGTCGACGACGCAATTCATCGCTGATCGCGGCTTTCACGGAGCAGGTCCTCTGAGGGCGTCTGCTGGCGCGCGGCGCTCAGGCTGCGGATGTCGCCCGCGAGCTTCTTCAACTCGGTCTTCCCGCGCTGCCGAGGCTGCGCCAGCGCTGTACTGACGATCTCGCGCAGCTCTGCGTTCATCGAGCGCCGGTTGCTGGCGGCACGCTGACGCAGTTTTTCCTTCAAGTCTTCGCCAAGGTTGCGCAAAACGATGTCGGACATGGCGAATCTCCAGCAGAATTCAATGATGCCGATGATATCAAGAACGATCGACGCCGGGGATCGCAGCCGGCGCTGCGAGCCGTCGCGGTCGATCTGATCGAGAGCCTGTTCGGGAAGTCGACGCTGATGCGCAAGTAGACGCGTCGCATCGCTCGTCGCCTTTGTTGCAATGCCCCGCCAAGTGCGGAAAAGCTAAGGTTTGGGGGATTGACACCCCGCACTTGGGGGATGTAACGCGCGGTTACCTTACGTAGAATCACCCAAACCTTGCTTCAGGGAGAGTTCGTCATGATGCTCACACGCTTTGCCGTTGCCGCCGCGTTCGGCCTCGCTGCGCTTTCCTCCTACGCCGCAGATCCGACGGCCACGCTCGACAGAACCTTCGCCGAATACACCGGCGCCGGCCCCATCGGCAACAACAATCTCAATTCCGATGAGTTCTACTGGATGTTCGAGAGCACCGGCACTTATGGCGGCCAGGCTGTCAACTCGTGGTTCCTGATCTGGGATCCCACATTTGCCCGCGTCAAAGGAAGCGTCACTTTCGACGCCCCGATCCTGTTCATGCACGACGACCAAGCCGAGCTGATCGCCACGGCAGCATTTGAGAAACCGGGTGTCAGCTACGACTACAGCAACCGATTTGTCGGTTTGGAATGGCTAAACAAGGCCAATACGAGCGTCACAGGTTCGACGCTCACGCTCGCCTGGAACGCGAGCAACCCAGGCGACCACGTTCGCATCATGACCGCCGTTCCGGAACCACAGACCTATGCCCTGATGACCGCAGGCCTGGGC
>JBDTSN010000356.1:0-3706 GCA_039931145.1 Burkholderiales bacterium
GCTGCTCGCCGAGAAGGCGAACCCGCAGGCCGACGTGGTGATGGGCGTCGCCGCATCCAGCCTCGCGCTGCTGAAGAAGAACGACATGGTGATCCCGTACGCGCCGATCAACCTCGACGGGATCATGAGCCAGTATCGGGACAAGGCGAACCCGCCGGCCTGGTTCGGCATGGACGTGTATGGCGCAACAGTCTGCTTCAACACGATCGAGGCGAAGAAGCGCGGCATCCCGAAGCCCGAGACGTGGAAGGATTTGACGAAGCCGATCTACAAAGGGCAGATCGTGATGCCCAATCCCGCGTCGTCGGGCACCGGCTTCTTCGACGTCGTCGCCTGGCTCACCCTGTGGGGCGACGACAACGGCAAGGGCGGCGGCTGGAAGTACATGGACGCGTTGAACGAGAACATCGCGATGTACACGCACTCGGGCTCCAAGCCATGCAACATGGCGGCAGCCGGCGAGTTCGTCATCGGCATCTCGTTCGAGTACCGCGGCAACACGAACAAGGCCAAGGGCGCACCGATCGATCTGGTCTTTCCGAAAGAAGGCCTCGGCTGGGATCTCGAAGCCTTCACGATCATGAAAGGCACGAAGCACCTGAAGGAGGCGCAGACGCTCGCCGACTGGGCGTCGAGCAAGGACGCGATGAAACTCTATGGCAAGAACTTTGCGATCACGGCGCAGCCAGGCATTGCGCCACCGCTCGCAAACATCCCGAAAGACTATGAGGAGCGCCTCATCAAGTTGGACTTCGACTGGAGCGCCGAAAACCGCGAACGCATCCTCGCCGAATGGAACAAGCGCTACAACGCGAAGTCCGAGCCGAAGAAGTGATGGGTGACCAACTCCTTCCCCCACTGGGGGAAGGCCGGGATGGGGGCGCGCGGCTAGCGACTCTGGCTGCAACATGCCCCCACCCTAACCCTCCCCCAGAGGGGGAGGGAACAAGCGCGCCATGACTCCGTTTCTTCGTCTGTCGGGCATCCGCAAGCTGTTCGGAAGCTTCGTTGCGCTCGACGGCGTCGCCCTCGATATCGCGGCCGGCGAGTTCGTCTGCTTCCTCGGGCCCTCGGGCTGCGGCAAGACGACGCTGCTGCGCATCATCGCCGGGCTCGAGGTGCAGACCGCGGGCCGCATCGAGCAGGCCGGTCGCGACATCTCGACGCTGCCGCCGGCCGAGCGCGACTACGGCATCGTGTTCCAGTCCTACGCGCTGTTTCCGAACCTGAACGTCGCCGACAACGTTGCCTACGGCCTCGTCAATCGCAGGCGGCCGAAGGCCGAGATCGCGGCGCGTGTCACCGAACTGCTCGCGCTCGTCGGCCTGCCTGGCAGCGAATCGAAGTTCCCGGGCCAGTTGTCCGGCGGGCAGCAGCAGCGCATCGCGCTCGCGCGGGCGCTGGTCACGTCGCCTGGCTTGCTGCTGCTCGACGAACCGCTGTCGGCGCTGGATGCGATCGTCCGCGTCCACCTGCGCGAGGAAATTCGCCACCTGCAGCGCGAACTTGGCGTGACGACGATCATGGTCACGCACGACCAGGAAGAGGCGCTGTCGGTCGCCGACCGCATCGTCGTCATCAACGAAGGCGTGATCGAGCAGATCGGCACGCCGATGCAGGTCTATCACGACCCGGCATCGCCCTTCGTCGCCGATTTCGTCGGTCGCGTGAACACGCTGCCGGCGACGCTCGAGGCCGGTGGCAAGGTGCGGCTCGGCAGCCGCAGCTTCGACTGCCCGCACGAGGGCGAGCCCGGGCGCGAGGTGCGCGTCTATCTGCGGCCGGAAGACGTGCTCGCCGGGTCGCTGCTGGGCGCAGGCGACGCGAACGTGATCGAGGCCGAGATCGAAACCATCGAGTTCCTCGGCGCGTACTGCCTCGTGCAGGTGAAGGGCGCCGACCTCGGTGCGCACACGCTCACCGTCACCTTGTCGCACAATTTTCTGGCCGAGCGTGGCCTCGGCGTCGGCGGGCGGTTGCCGATGCGGCTGCTGGCGGAGAGGATGAGGTTGTTCTAGATGACCGCCAGCGTCGCGTTGAGTGCTGGCGCCGTCGTGCAGCAGCGCACGCACTGGACCGACCGCATTGCGCACGTCGGCCTTGCGCTCGTCGTCCTCGTGCTGCTCGCCTTTCTCGCCGCGCCGCTCGCAACCATCCTGCAGCAGGCGTTGCAGGACAAGCAGGATCGCTTCGTCGGCTTCGCGAACTTCATCACTTACGCACGCACGCCGGCGCTGCTGACCTCGCTCTGGAACAGCCTGTGGGTCTCGGGCCTTGTGACGGTCGTCACCGTGCCGCTCGCGTTCGGCTTTGCGTATGCGCTGACGCGCAGCTGCATGCCGGCAAAGGGCCTGTTTCGCGCCATCGCGCTCATTCCGCTGCTTGCGCCGTCGCTGTTGTCGGCGATTTCGCTGATCTACTGGTTCGGCAACCAGGGCGTGCTCAAAGCCTTGCTCACCGACCTCGGCATCTCGCAGATCTACGGCGCGCCGGGCATCGTGCTGGCCGAGATCTTCTCTGTCTTTCCGCACACGCTGATGATCCTGATCACCGCGCTCGCGCTCGCCGACGCGCGCCTGTATGAAGCGGCAGACTCGATGGGCACGAGCGCGCGGCGCAAGTTCTTCACGATCACCTTGCCGGGCGCGAAGTACGGCTTGATTTCCGCGGCGCTCGTGACGTTCACGCTCGTCATCACCGATTTTGGCATTCCGAAGGTGATCGGCGGTGAATTCAATGTGCTCGCGACCGACATCTTCAAGCTCGTCATCGGGCAACAGGACTTTCAGCAGGGCGCAGTCGTCGCGCTGCTGCTGCTCGCACCCGCGGTGCTGACGTTCTCGATCGACCATCGCGTGCAGCGCAAGCAGACCGCGATGCTCACCGCTCGCGCCGTGCCCTACGTGGCGAAGCCGGCGCGCGGCTTCGACGCGTTGATGACGAGTTACTGCGGCGGCGTCTCGTTGCTGATGTTCGCGATGCTCGGCATGGCGGTGTTCGCTTCGTTCGTGACCTTCTGGCCCTACAACCTGACGCCGAGCCTGCACCACTATGTGCACGGCCTCATCGACGGCGAGGTTGGCGAGGGCATGATCAACAGCCTGAAGCTTGCCGCCGGCACGGCCACTTTCGGCACGGCGCTCGTCTTCAGCGGCGCCTACCTGCTCGAAAAGACGAAAGGCTTCGCGCTCGGGCGCACCGCGTTTCGCCTGCTCGCGATGCTGCCGATGGCGGTGCCGGGCCTCGTGCTCGGCCTTGGCTACATCTTCTTCTTCAATGCGCCGGCCAATCCACTCAATGGCCTGTACCGAACAATCACGCTGCTGACGATCTGCACGATCATCCACTTCTACACCACCGGTCACCTGACGGCGGTAACGGCGCTGAAGGCGCTCGATGCCGAGTTCGAGGCTGTCTCCGCCTCGCTCAAGGTGCCGTTCTACAAGACCTTCTGGCGCGTCACGCTGCCGATCTGCACGCCGGCATTGATCGACATCGCACGCTACTTCTTCATCAATGCGATGACGACGATCTCGGCCGTCGTGTTCCTCTATTCGCCCGAGACAAAAGTCGCGTCGATCGCGATCCTGAACTTCGATGAGGCGGGCGAAATTGGCGCCGCGGCGGCGATGGCGGTGCTGATCGTCGTCGTCTCGAGCATCGCGACGGGCCTGTTCACGTTGCTCGGCTGGTGGGTCGATCGGCG
>JBDTSN010000357.1:0-3694 GCA_039931145.1 Burkholderiales bacterium
TCGTCGCCGCGGCGCACGCGCGCAATCTGATGGTGCTGCTCGATGTCGTCTACAACCACTTCGGGCCGGACGGCAACTACCTGCACGCCTACGCGCCGGACTTCTTCAACGCGGACGTGCACACGCCGTGGGGCGCGGCGATCAACTTCGACCGTTCGGGGAGTCGCGTGGTGCGCGACTTCTTCATCCACAACGCGCTCTACTGGCTCGAAGAGTTCCACTTCGACGGCCTGCGCATCGACGCCGTGCACGCGATGCACGACACGTCGGCGCTGCACTTCATCGACGAGTTGGCGCATGCGGTGCGCGACGGTCCAGGGCGCGAACGCCACGTCCACCTCGTCCTCGAAAACGAAGCGAACGACGCTGCCCGCCTGCGGCGCGACGCAGGCGGCGCGGTGCAGCGCGCGACCGCCCAATGGAACGACGACGTGCACCACGCGCTGCACGTGCTCGCGAGCGGCGAGGCCGATGGCTACTACGCCGACTATGCGGCGCAGCCGGTGTGCCTCTTCGGCCGCGCGTTGGCCGAAGGCTTTGCCTACCAAGGTGAGTCGTCCGCCTTTCGCGGCGGCCGGCCGCACGGCACGCCTTCGGTCGCGCTGTCGCCGCTTGCCTTCGTCAATTCGCTGCAGACGCACGATCAGGTGGGAAACCGCGCGTTCGGCGAGCGCATCGCGATGCTTGCGCGCGAGCGTGGGCGGGGCGATGCGTTGCGCGCATTGCTCGCCTGCGTCCTGCTTTCGCCGGCCGTGCCGATGCTCTTCATGGGCGAGGAGTTTGCCGCTTCGTCACCGTTCCTTTACTTCTGCGATTTCACGGGTGACCTCGCGCACGCCGTCACAGAGGGACGACGCAACGAGTTCAGCCGCTTCGCGCGCTTTACCGACCCTGAGGCGCGCAGCCTGATCGCGGACCCGAACGACGAGGCGACGTTTGCTCGCAGCAAGCTCGTGTGGGACGAGCGTGGCGCTGCGACGCACGCCGCGTGGCTTGCGCTGTACCGGCATCTGCTCGCGATCCGGCGTGAAAGCCTCGTCCCGCTGCTCGCGCACGCGGCGAGTGGTGTCGCCGCCGTCCATGGCGCCGGCCTGCTCGAGGTGAGTTGGCCCTTGAACGTGCCCGGCAGCCACGGCCGGCTGCATCTGCTCGCCAATCTCGCCGACAACTCGGCGAGCGCACAACATCTTCCTGCCGGCGACGTGGTCTACGAGAACCACGCTAACGCCGACTCGACGCTGCGGCCGGCATGGTCGGTGCGTGTGTCAATCGAGCGCGCGTGATAGTGATGACGCCGGGGCCGTGCCGATGAAGCTGCGCGTAGGGAACGCAGCGAAAGACACCTCGCGCGGCGCCGGCCGGGACCCGCTGCAAGCGGTCATCCCGCGCGCCACGTATCGCGTGCAGCTGAACGCCGATTTCCGCTTCACCCACGCCGCCGCCATCGTGCCCTGGCTCGCGCAGTTCGGCATCAGCCATCTCTACTGTTCGCCGTTTCTGAAAGCGCGCGCCGGCAGCAGGCACGGCTACGACGTCGTCGATCACGGCGCGCTCAATCCAGAGATCGGCACCCGCGAGGAGCTCGACGCGCTTGTCGCGACACTGCACGCGCACCGCATGGGCATGCTGATCGACCTTGTGCCGAATCACATGGGCGTGCTTGGAGGCGACAACGCATGGTGGCTCGACGTGCTGGAAAACGGCCGCGCCTCGGCCCACGCGGAGTACTTCGATATCGACTGGGCATCTGCCGACCCGGCGCTCGCCGGCCGCGTGCTGCTGCCCCTGCTCGGCGACCAGTACGGCCTCGTTCTCGAACGCGGTGAACTGCAACTGCGCTTCGCCGCCGACAGCGGGCGCTTCACGCTGCACTACTTCGAGCATCAGCTGCCGATCGATCCGAATTCGTACGCTGAGATCCTGCGCCGCGCGTCCGACGCGCTCGGCCGGCAAGCGCTGTCGAACGAGGCGATGCAGACCTTGTCGGATCTGATCACGCGTTTCGACGATCTGCCGCGGCGCGACGATGCCGACCCGGATGCGATCCGGAGGCGCCAACAGGACAAGACCTGGCTCAAGCGCCAGCTCGCGCGCATCGCGCTCGCGCAACCGGCGCTCACGAGCGCGATCGACGCTGAAGTCGAGCGCCTCAACGGCAAGGTCGGCACCCGCGCGAGCTTCGATGCGCTCGACGTGCTGATCGATGCGCAGGCGTACCGGCTCGCGCAATGGCGTGTCGCGTCGGACCAGATCAACTATCGACGCTTCTTCGACATCAACGATCTCGCGGCGCTGCGCATGGAGCGCCCCGAGGTTTTCGAGGCGACGCATGCACTCGTCCTTTCGCTCGCAGCGAGCGGCGCGGTCGACGGCATGCGTATCGATCATCCGGACGGGCTCGCCGATCCGGCCGCCTACTTTCGGCGCTTGCAGGTGCGCTACGCCGAACTCGCGGGGCTCGATCTGGCGGACAAGCCCGGCGAGCCGCTTGCCGCGAAGCCGCTCTACGTCGTGATCGAGAAGATCGTCGCGCCCCACGAAAGCGTGCCCACCGACTGGGCAGTGCACGGCACGACGGGCTATCGGTTTGCGAACGTCGTCAATGGACTCTTGATCGATGGTGCAGCGAGGTCGAGGCTCGACCGCGCATGGCGAGCCTTCGTACGCGACGAGGCCGAGGATTTCGACGAATTGGCCTGGCGCTGCCGGCACGCGGTGATGGACGGCGCGCTCGCAGGCGAACTCACGGTGCTTTCAACGGCGCTGCTGCGCCTCGCGCGGGCAGACCGTCGCACGCGGGACTTCACGCAGAACACGCTGCGCCGCGCGCTCGCCGACGTCGTCGCATCGTTTCCGGTCTATCGCACTTACATCGTCGACAAGCCGAGCGCGCAGGATCGCCGCTTCATCGACTGGGCGATCGGCCGAGCGCGCCGGCGCAGCCTGGCCGCCGATGCGAGCGTGTTCGACTTCCTGCGCCGCGTGCTGCTCGGCAAGGCACTGCCCGGTGCGCCCGCCGGCTTGGCCGCACGCTACAACGCCTTCGCGCGCAGGCTGCAGCAGTTCACGTCGCCAGTCGCCGCGAAAGGTATCGAGGACACAGCTTTCTATCGCCACAACCGGTTGATTTCGGTAAACGATGTCGGCGGTGATCCGGACGACTTCGGTATGTCGGTCGCGGCCTTTCACGCGGCAAGCGCCGATCGTGCGAAGAACTGGCCGCACACGATGCTCGCGACATCGACACACGACGCCAAACGCTCGGAGGACGTGCGCGCGCGCATCGACGTCATCAGCGAGATGCCGGCCGCGTGGCGTCTCACGGTGCGCCGCTGGAGCCGCATGAACCGCAGCCACAAGCGGACCGTCGATGGCACGCCGGCGCCAAGCCGAAACGACGAGTATCTGCTCTACCAGACGCTCGTCGGCAGCCTGCCGCCCGGGCTGCTCGACGACGCGATGCTTGCCGCCTACCGCGAGCGCATCGCGCAGGCGATGCTGAAGTCGGTGCGCGAGGCGAAGCTCGTCACGAGCTGGTTCAATCCGAACGAAGGCTACGAAGCGGCGCTGCAGCGCTTCATCGACGCCGTGCTCGAGCGGCGCGAGAGCAACCTGTTCCTGCGTGACCTGCTCGAGACCACGCCGCTCTTTGCGTGGTACGGCGCGCTCAACAGCATGACGCTCGTCGCGATCA